>NZ_JBVVPN010000003.1:240194-280167 GCF_055811035.1 Bradyrhizobium sp. MI1.10 | reverse complement strand
CTCCCCCCCCCCCACGCGCCCGCTCGCCCCCCCGGCCCCCACCCCCCCCGCCCCCCCGCGCGGGGGGGGGGGGGGGGGGGGCGCCGCGGGGGGGGGGGGGGTCCTCTCCTCTGGGGGAGTCTTCGTTGTTGAGGCACCCTCTCCCCAACCCTCTCCCGCAAGCGGGAGAGGGAGCGCAGCACACCCCTGGCTACACCTGAGATAACTTCCGGCCTTCAATGACCTCAATCCTCACCAACCTGTTCGATGGCGTTGCCTACGGCATGCTGCTGTTCGTGCTGGCTTGCGGGCTCGCGGTCACGCTCGGCTTGATGAACTTCGTCAACCTCGCCCATGGCGCCTTCGCCATGGCCGGCGGCTATGTCTGCATGGTGCTGGTCAACCGGATGGGCTGGCCATTCTTCGCGGCATTGCCGCTCGCCTTCGTCTCCTCCGCTGCGATCGGCATCGTGCTCGAGCGCACGCTGTACCGACACCTCTATGCGCGCAGCCATCTCGACCAGGTGCTGTTCACGATCGGCCTCACGTTCATGTCGGTCGCGGCCGTCGATTACATCCAGGGTTCGTCGCGGGTCTTCATCAACCTGCCGGCGGCGCTCCAGGGTCAGTTCGACCTGTTCGGCGTTGGCATCGGCCGCTACCGGCTGATGATCATCGTGATCTGCGGGCTGCTCACCATCGGTCTCCAGATGGTGCTGGCCAAGACGCGGTTCGGCAGCCGCCTGCGCGCCGCGGTCGACGATCCCCGCGCCGCGAGCGGCCTCGGAATCAACGTGCCGCAGGTGTTCGCCTTCACATTCGCTTTTGGCTGCGGCCTGGCCGGCCTCGGTGGCGCGCTGAGCGCCGAGATCCTCGGCCTCGACCCGTACTTTCCGCTGAAGTTCATGATCTACTTCCTGATCGTGGTCACCGTCGGCGGCTCGTCCTCGATCACCGGCCCGTTCCTGGCCTCGCTGCTGCTCGGCATCGGCGACGTCGCCGGCAAATATTACGTCCCGAAGATGGGACCTTTCGTGATCTACACCATGATGATCGTGATCCTGATCTGGCGCCCGAACGGTCTGTTCGGCCGCACGGCTGCGCGTTGAGTCGCCGATGAGCGCCTCCTCCGACGTCGGCTATCACGCCCAGCGCCAGGCACGCTGGCACTATGGCGAGGCCGCTTTCTGGCTGATCGTGCTGGCCTGCGGCTTCGTATTTCCCACGCGCTACCTGATCATGACGGACATCCTGCGGCTCGCGCTGTTTGCGATGTCGCTCGATCTGATCCTCGGCTACGCCGGCATCGTCTCGCTCGGCCATGCCGCCTTCTTCGGCGTCGGCGCTTACGCGGCGGGGCTTCTCGCGCTGCACGGGATCATCAACGAGCCCGTCCTTGCGCTTGTCGTCGCCGGCCTTGTCGCGATGGTGCTCGGCTTCGCCACCAGCTTCCTGGTGATCCGCGGCGTCGACTTGACGCGGCTGATGGTGACACTCGGGATCGCGTTGTTGCTTGAGGCGCTGGCCGAACGCTTCTCCAACATCACCGGTGGCACCGACGGCCTGCAGGGTATCGAGATGCAGCCGATCTTCGGCGAGATCCCGTTCGACATGTTCGGCAAAACCGGGTTCTTCTATTCGCTCGCCGTTCTGTTTCTGTTGTTCCTGTTCGCTCGCCGGGTCGTGCACTCGCCGTTCGGTCTGTCATTGCGGGCGATCAAGAACAATCCGCTCCGCGCGGCCGCCATCGGAATCCCCGTCAACCGTCGGCTGATTGCGATCTACACGCTCGCGGCGTTCTATGCCGGCATCGCGGGCGCGCTGTTCACCCAGACCACCGCGATCGCCTCGCTGGACGTGTTCGCCTTCGAGCGCTCGGCGGACCTGATGCTGGTCCTCGTCATCGGCGGCACCGGCTATCTCTATGGGGGGCTGATCGGCGCAGTGCTGTTTCGCATGCTGCAGGAATTATTCTCGACCATCACTCCGCAATACTGGCAGTTCTGGATCGGCCTCGTGCTGGTCGTGATCGTCCTGGTCGGCCGGCCGCGACTGCATCGCTGGATGCTGTATGTGCCCAATCTGGTCATCAAGCAGATAGCCGGGCGCAAAGCCGTTGTCGCCGTGCCGGAGAGCGACGCATGACCATCGCGCTCGAAACCCAAAATCTCGAAAAGCAGTTCGGCGGTCTGCGCGTCACCCGCGATCTGTCCTTGAAAATCGAGCAGGGCGCCCGACACGCGCTGATAGGCCCGAACGGCGCCGGCAAGACCACGGTCATCAACCAGCTCACCGGCGTGCTCAAGCCGAACTCGGGCCGCATCCTGCTCGAAGGCCAGGACATCACGGATCTGCCCGTGCATAAGCGCGTGTTGCGCGGCTTGTCGCGCACCTTCCAGATCAACCAGCTCTATCCCGACCTGACCCCGCTCGAGACCATCGGTCTCGCTGTCTCTGAGCGCCTCGGCCATGGCGGCGACTGGTGGCGGCGGATGGGCACGCGCAGCGACGTCAACGGCGAGATCACCGACCTCCTGACGCGTTTCCACCTGCTCGACGTCATGAACGAGCAGACGGTGACGCTGCCTTATGGCAAGCAGCGCCTGCTCGAGATCGCGGTCGCGATCGCCGCCAAGCCGCGCGTGCTGCTGCTGGACGAGCCTGCCGCCGGCGTACCCGAGAGCGAGCGCCACGACATTCTCGCCGTCGTAGGCAGCCTGCCACGCGACGTCACCGTGCTGCTGATCGAGCACGACATGGACCTCGTGTTCTCCTTCGCCGACCGCATCTCTGTCCTGGTCTCCGGCGCGCTGCTTACCGAAGGCCCGCCCGAGCAGGTCGCGCGCGACCCGCAGGTCAAGGCGGTCTATCTCGGCGAGGAGGCGGTCAATGTCTGACCTGCTCGCGATCGACTCGCTTCGCGCCGGCTACGGCGAGGCCGTGGTGCTGCCGAACATGTCGCTGCGTCTCGCCGAAGGCCAGGTGCTGGCGCTGTTGGGGCGCAACGGCACCGGCAAGACCACGCTGATCAACTCGATCGTCGGCGTCACGCGTCGCTTCTCCGGCACTGTCGGGCTGGCCGGTACTGACGTCACGACCTTGCGGCCGGACCAGCGGGCGCGCGCCGGGATCGGCTGGGTGCCGCAGGAGCGCAACATCTTCCGCTCTCTCACGGTGGAGGAGAACATGTCCGCGGTGGCCCAGCCCGGTCCCTGGACCGTCGAGAGGGTTTACGAGATGTTCCCGCGGTTGAAGGAGCGGCGGAGCAATTTTGGCAACCAGCTCTCCGGCGGCGAGCAGCAGATGCTGGCGATCGGCCGCGCGCTGACCCTCAATCCGAAAGTGCTTCTCCTTGACGAGCCAACCGAGGGCCTCGCTCCCATCATCGTCGAGGAGCTCTTGAAAGCGATCGGGACCATCACGCGGGCCGGTGGCATCTGCTCGATCATCGTCGAGCAGAATGCCCAAAAGATTCTGGGGCTGGCCGACCGTGTTGTGATATTGGAGCGCGGAACGATCGTCCACGACGCCCCGAGCGCCGCGCTGAAGGCCGACCCGTCGGTTCTTGAACGCCACCTCGGCGTTGCAGGGGCGGCGGCCCACTAAAAAATTCACGGGAGTTTAAGAATGCAGCGAACCAAAGCCCCCTTCCGCGCCGACGAGGTCGGCAGCCTCCTGCGCCCCGCCAAGATCAAGGAAGCCCGCGCCAGGCTCGAGAAGGGCGAGATCTCGGCCGACGATCTGCGCAAGATCGAGGACATGGAGATCGAGAAGGTCGTGCATAAGCAGGCTTCGCTTGGCCTGAAGCTCGCAACCGACGGCGAATTCCGCCGCTCCTGGTGGCATTTCGACTTCCTGGCCAAGCTCACCGGCTGCGAAATGTTCCACCCCGACACCGGCATCCAGTTTGCGGGCGTCGAGACCCGGCACGACGCGGTGCGGGTGATCGGCAAGCTCGATTTCCCCGATGACCACCCGATGCTGGATCACTTTCGCTTCCTGAAGAAGGTCGCCGACCAGGCTCACGTCACCGCCAAGATGACAATTCCGTCGCCGGCGGTGCTGCACTTCCGCGGCGGCCGCAGGGCGATCTCCAAGGAAGTCTATCCCGACCTCGACGCCTTCTACGAGGACCTGGGCAAGACCTACCGCAAGGCCGTGAAGGCGTTCTATGACGCCGGCTGCCGCTATCTCCAGTTCGACGACACCGTGTGGGCCTATCTCTGCTCGCCGGACGAATTGCAAAAGGCGCGCGAGCGCGGCGACAATCCGGAAGGCCTCCAGCAGATCTATGCGCGCGTCATCAACTACGCGCTGGCCGAGAAGCCCGCCGACATGGTGGTGACGACGCATGTCTGCCGCGGCAATTTCCGTTCGACCTGGATTTCGTCAGGCGGTTACGAGCCGGTTGCCGAGACCATGCTCGCCGGCACCAATTACGACGGCTATTTCCTCGAATACGACAGCGACCGCGCCGGTGGCTTCGAGCCGCTGCGCTTCCTGCCCAAGGGCAACAAGGTCGTCGTGGTCGGCGTCATCACCTCGAAGTTCGGTGAGCTCGAGAACAAGGACGCCATCAAGCGCCGTCTCGAGGAAGCTGCCAAGTTCGCCCCGCTGGAGCAGCTTGCACTTTCCCCGCAGTGCGGTTTTGCGTCGACGGAGGAGGGCAACGTCCTCTCCGAAGAGGAGCAGTGGGCCAAGCTCAGCCTCGCGGTGGAGATCGCAAAGGAAGTGTGGGGCCAATAAGGCTCCACTCGCTCACTGTCATTCCCCGCGAAGGCGGGGAATCCAGTACGCCGCGGCTTCTCGGAGAATCGCTGACTTCTCGGCGTACTGGATCGCCCGGTCAAGCCGGGCGATGACAGCTGAGGGTGAGGCACACGCCCTTCACTTCTCCGCCAGATAAACCTCTCCCAGCAGCGAGGAGTTCGACCACGGCACCTGCTTGTTCTTCGTGGTCGAGACCACCTCGGCCCGCACCCGCGTCAGCATTTGCTGCACTTCCAGGCCGGGCGTGCCGAGATGGCGGGAGAGCGCGGCGGAGAACGGCGAGTTGGCGCCTTCGCCGTCGAGCGCGACCTGGCCCGGCGCAGTGGCGAAAGCGATCAGCGTGCCGGCACCGAGCGTCGCGCCGGCTCCCAGGCTCGTTGGCGCCGCGAGTCCCGAGGCAGCTTCGATGGCGCGGTTGGTGCCGGCCGATGCGACCTGCTGTGCCATCGGATTGTTGCGGCAGGCATCGAAGATCAAAATGTTGGTGCGGACCTGGTCGTCGAGGCCGGCCATGATCGTGTCCATGTCGATCATCACGTCCGTCATGCTCGCGCCCGGCTTGAGTTCGACGTCGACGGGAATGAGATAATTGCGGCCGTCGACCTGCACGCCGTGGCCCGCATAGTAGACCACCACGACTTGCGCCCGCGCCGCTTCCCGCAAGAAGTCACGCGTCATCTTCTGCATCGCCGCGCGGTCGAGGTCGACGCCTTCTAACACAGTGAAGCCGATGTCGCGCAGGCTCTTCGCGACGGCGCGCGCGTCATTGGGGGGATTAGGCAGCGCCTTGACATGCGCATAGGCGCCATTGCCGATGACCAGCGCCATGCGCGTGCCGCGCGCGGCCGGAGCAGGCGAGGGGGGCGCCGCGGCACCCGTCTGCTGGGGAGCCGGTGCCTTTGCCGGCTCGGTCGTCGGTGACGGCGCATCGCGCGGGATCGCTGCGCTTGCGTCGGTGATCAGCGACAGCCGCACCTTTGCGGTGGCTTGATTGGCCCTGCTGCCGGCATCGGACGCCGCGATCGCCAGCGTGGCCTTGTAGTCGTCGCTCGCGTGCGCGTAGTCGCCTTTTGCCTCGTAGGCCAGCGCGCGATGGGTGTAGCCCGAGATCAGCACGCTGTTCGGCGGCGTCATGATGTTGACGGGCGGTTTCTCCTTCGCAAGCCGGATCGCTTCGCTGCCGTCGGCAATCGCGCGATCGTAATCGCCTCTGACGCGCCAGATCGCGGTCCGGTTGATCAGCGGCTGCGGCAGCGTCGGATCGAGCCGGATCGCTTGGTTAATGTCGGCCAGCGCGCCGTCGAGGTCGCCGAGTGCCTCCTTCGCGATGCCGCGGTTCTGGAACGAGAACGCCGATCTGGGATCGGCCTTGATCGACATATCGTAATCGGCAATGGCTTTGGCGTAGTCGCCCTTGCCGCGCCAGGCATTGCCGCGATTATGGAAGATGGTACCATCAGGCGGCCCCAGCTTCAGCGCGTCGTCGAAATCGGCGACCGCGATCTCGTAGTCGCCTCTGTCGTAATACGCCGATCCCCTGAGATTATAGGCCGCTTGGCTCGGCTGGAGCCGGATCGCTTCCGTGGCGTCGGTGATGACCTTTGGGTATTCGCCCTTCTTGTTCCAGCCCACCGCGCGCCAGAAGTAGACCGTCGCGAGCTGCTCGCCTTTGAACACCTTCAGCGCGATGATCTTGCTGCAGGCGTCGATCATTTGGTCCGCCGGCGTGGTGTCGGTGGTGCAGAGCGGCCCAAGCTGGCTGCGCGCCTGCGCAAAAGCGGGCGCCGACCAAACGGTTGCGGCGAGCAGGCAGAGCGCGACGAGCAGGCGACGCATTGGTGGTGGTCCCGTAGAGGAGAGGCGTCTGTTTGTTGCCCGGCAGGGGAAGGTGGTTCACGGCCTCGCTGTTGTGCACATGGCAAACGGGGGCGGCTCTATCCCTATTCCCTCAGTGGGCAGATTTTGCTAGGAGGCGCTACCCAATCCTTCTGCCCACCGCGTCCCACTCCATGAAGAATGACGAAATCCTGAGCCAAATCACCGAGTTCTGCCGCAAGGCGGACATGGCGGAGTCGACGTTCGGACGGCGCGCGGTGAACGATGGGAAGCTCGTGCACCGCCTGCGCGAGGGCAAGCGCATCACGATTGACACGCTGGATCGGATCCAGGCCTACATGGCCGCATCGATGGCCGGCGGCGTGCCGCCCCCGCGGGGGCTTCAGGTGCCGCCGGAAAAGCGCGATCCGCGCGGCAATTTCCGCTTTTTCGAGAACCGCCAGAAATACCTGCTGTTCGTCCACACTTGCAGTGAGAAGCGGGTGGTCGCCGAGCGCGTGGCGCTGGAGCTTGCCAGCATCCATCCCCGCCCCCCGGCGCTGCGTGTGTTCGATGCCGGCGTTGGCGACGGCACGGTGCTGGCGCGTGTGCTGCGCTCGATGCATCAGCGCTTTCCGCACATGCCCTTCTATGTTGCCGGCAAGGAGCTCAGTCTCGAGGACCTCCGCCTGACGCTGGACAAGGTGCCGGATCGCATTTTCGAGCATCCGGCCTCGGTGTTCGTTTTTACCAACATGCTTTACGCGGAGGCGCCCTGGCTCACGCCATCATCGCCCGCGGCGGCAGCCGCGACAGTCTGGCATGAAGTTCCCCTGCGGGGTGCTTCCTCGGGCGAGTTCGAGACGCAAATCGCGGAGTTGAAGCCGTTTTTGGAACAGAACTGGCGCGCGGCGGTCAGCCCGCGCACGGGAATGCCGCTTTATGAGCGGCCTGTCGTGCTGGTGCTCTACCGCGAAGATCAGCGTTTTCTGCTCGATTCGACCATTCCGCGGCCGGGCCAGGCCGAGGCCAATTTCGACCTCGTCATTGCATCCCAGCCATACCGCGCGCTGTCTTCGGTCAATTTTCGGGCAAAACGGATCATTGCGCCCCTGGCCCGGGCCTTGCGGGCGGGCGGCCGCCTGATCGGAATTCACTCCCACGGCCAGGATCCGGGCATGGAGATGATCCAGGCGATCTGGCCCGGAGAAAATCCTTTCTCGGTGAGCCGTCATGAGCTATTGCGCGCGGTGAAGTACGAGCTCGGCTCGGTGGGCCGCGACTTAAATTTTAATGCTTACGCAGATAACCGCTCGATCTTCAGGTATGATATGGAAGCGCTGCCCAACGAGGTGACGGGCACTATCGGAACCTCGACGGCCTTTGCAGCCTGGAATGCGGCGGTGTATGTCGCTCAGATTGAGGACGACCGGTTGACGGAAATGACTCAAAACGGCCGCACTCTGGATGCCGCCAGGGACGTGCTGCGAAAGTACAATGGGCTCTGGTTTCTCGACGAATCCTACGTCATCTCGCGCCGGCGTGATTGACATCATTCAAAGCTAAATATCGCAACGCCCGCCAGCTAGCGGCGGAACAAGGGGTTACTGATGCGCGCGTCCTATCTCTTCACCAGCGAGTCCGTGTCCGAAGGCCATCCGGACAAGGTGTGCGACCGGATCTCCGACGAGATCGTCGATCTGTTCTACCGCGAAGGACCGAAAGCAGGCATCGATCCCTGGCAAATCCGTGCCGCCTGCGAAACGCTCGCGACCACCAACAAGGTCGTGATCGCCGGTGAGACCCGCGGTCCCGCATCCGTCACCAATGAGCAGATCGAAGGCGTCGTGCGCGCCGCGATCAAGGACATCGGCTACGAGCAGGAAGGTTTCCACTGGCAGAAGGCGGACATCGAGATCCTGCTGCATCCGCAGTCCGCCGACATCGCGCAGGGCGTCGATGCGCTGCAGCCGGGCGAAGTCAAGGAAGAGGGCGCGGGCGACCAGGGCATCATGTTCGGCTACGCCACCAACGAGACGCCGGATCTGATGCCGGCGCCGATCTTCTACGCCCACAAGATCCTGCGCCTTATCTCGGAAGCGCGCCACTCGGGCCGCGAGAAGGTGTTAGGCCCGGACTCGAAGAGCCAGGTCACCGTGCAGTACGAGAACGGCAAGCCGGTCGGCGTGCGCGAGATCGTGGTGTCGCACCAGCATCTGGTCGAGGACATCTCGTCCAAGCAGATCCGCGACATCGTCGAGCCCTACGTGCGCGAGGCGCTGCCGAAGGAGTGGATCACGGCGAAGACGATCTGGCACATCAACCCGACCGGCAAGTTCTACATCGGCGGTCCCGACGGCGATTCCGGCCTGACCGGCCGCAAGATCATCGTCGATACCTATGGTGGCGCGGCCCCGCACGGCGGCGGCGCGTTCTCCGGCAAGGATCCGACCAAGGTCGACCGCTCCGCGGCTTACGCTGCCCGCTACGTCGCCAAGAACATTGTCGCGGCCGGTCTTGCCGACCGCTGCACGCTGCAGCTCGCCTACGCCATCGGCGTGGCGCGTCCGCTGTCGATCTACATCGACACCCACGGCACCGGTAAGGTCTCAGAGGATCAGCTCGAGAAGGCCGCCGCCAAGGCGATGGATCTCACCCCGCGTGGCATCCGCAGCCATCTCGATCTCAACCGCCCGATCTACGCGCGCACCTCCGCTTACGGCCATTTCGGCCGTACCCCCGACAACGAGGGTGGCTTCTCCTGGGAGAAGACCGATCTCGTCGAAGCGCTCAAGCGCGCGGTCTGATCACCGACTTCATTTCGGGGCGCCGCCACAGCGGCGAACCCGGAATTCCTAATCCATCGCCTCGAGATTCCGGGCTCGCCTCTCCAGGGCGACCCGGAATGACCAATTCAACAACAGGACGCCCGCAATGAACGCGAAGCCCGGCTTCACCGATTACATCGTCAAGGACATTTCGCTCGCCGATTTCGGCCGCAAGGAGCTCTCGCTCGCCGAGACCGAGATGCCCGGCCTGATGGCCACCCGCGAGGAGTACGGCCCGAAGCAGCCGCTGAAGGGCGCACGCATCGCCGGCTCCCTGCACATGACGATCCAGACCGGCGTGCTGATCGAGACGCTGGCCGCGCTCGGCGCCGACATCCGCTGGGTCTCCTGCAACATCTATTCGACGCAGGACCACGCCGCGGCGGCGATCGCTGCCGCCGGCATTCCGGTATTCGCCGTCAAGGGTGAGAGCCTTTCCGAGTACTGGGACTACACAGCCAAGCTGTTCGACTGGCACGGCGGCGGTCACCCGAACATGATCCTCGACGACGGCGGCGACGCCACCATGTACGTCCATCTCGGTCTACGCGCCGAGAACGGCGACACCAAGTTCCTGGACAAGCCGGGTTCGGAAGAAGAGGAAGTCTTCTTTGCGCTTCTGAAAAAGCAGCTCAAGGAGAAGCCGAAGGGCTACTTCGCCGAGATCGCCAAGAGCATCAAGGGCGTTTCCGAAGAGACCACCACGGGCGTGCATCGTCTCTATGACATGCAGAAGGCCGGCACGCTGCTATGGCCGGCCATCAACGTCAACGACAGCGTCACCAAGTCGAAGTTCGACAACCTCTACGGCTGCCGTGAATCGCTGGTCGATGGCATCCGCCGCGGCACCGACGTGATGATGTCCGGCAAGATCGCGATGGTCGCGGGCTTCGGCGACGTCGGCAAGGGTTCGGCCGCCTCGCTGCGCCAGGCCGGCTGCCGCGTCATGGTCTCCGAAGTCGATCCGATCTGCGCGCTGCAGGCGGCGATGGAAGGCTATGAAGTCGTGACGATGGAAGACGCCGCCCCCCGCGCAGACATCTTCGTCACCGCGACCGGCAACAAGGACATCATCACGATCGAGCACATGCGCGCGATGAAGGATCGCGCCATCGTCTGCAACATCGGTCACTTCGACAACGAGATCCAGATCGCGGGTCTGCGTAACCTGAAGTGGACCAACATCAAGCCGCAGGTCGACGAGATCGAATTCCCCGACAAGCATCGCATCATCATGCTGTCGGAAGGCCGTCTCGTGAACCTCGGCAACGCGATGGGCCATCCGTCCTTCGTGATGTCGGCCTCCTTCACCAACCAGACGCTGGCGCAGATCGAGCTTTTCGCCAACAACAAGGACGGTAAGTACAAGAAGGAAGTCTACGTGCTGCCGAAGTCGCTGGACGAGAAGGTGGCCCGGCTGCATCTCGCCAAGATCGGCGTCAAGCTGACCGAGCTGCGCAAGGACCAGGCCGACTACATCGGCGTCAAGCAGGAAGGTCCTTACAAGTCGGACCATTACCGGTACTGATCGGCTGATCGCATCTATAATTGACGCAAAGCCCCGGAGCGATCTGGGGCTTTGTTGTTTTGAGCGCGACGCACGTGTCTCCTCGCGGTTGTGTCAGGGGGCGATTGCCGGTTGACGAGGGATCGTCCCGGTCAGACAATCGTTGACGGCGGAGGAAACAAATGTCGCAAGAACATTTCGACGTGCTGATCGTCGGTGCCGGCCTGTCCGGCGTCGGCGCGGGCTATCATCTACAGACCAAATGCCCGGGCAAGAGCTACGTCAT
This sequence comes from Bradyrhizobium sp. MI1.10, assembly GCF_055811035.1. NCBI lineage: Bacteria > Pseudomonadati > Pseudomonadota > Alphaproteobacteria > Hyphomicrobiales > Nitrobacteraceae > Bradyrhizobium > Bradyrhizobium sp. MI1.10. The sequence goes on along the minus strand of NZ_JBVVPN010000003.1, from coordinate 268,982 downwards.
TCTCGAGGGGCGCGACTGCATCGGCGGCACCTGGGATCTGTTTCGCTATCCCGGCGTCCGCTCCGACAGCGACATGTTCACGCTCGGCTATTCCTTCAAGCCCTGGACCGATCCGAAGGCGATCGCCGACGGCGCGCAGATTCTCAATTATGTGCGCGAAACCGCTGCCGAGAACGGTATCGAGAAGCACATCCGCTTCCGCCATCGCGTCAAGCGTGCCGTGTGGTCGACGCCGGACGCACGTTGGACCATTGAGGCCGAGAGCATCACCGGCGAGGGCATGGCAGAAACCGTGCGCTTCACCTGCAATTTCCTGTTCATGTGCTCGGGCTATTACAAGTACGAGGCAGGCTACACGCCGGAGTTTCCGGGCGTCGCGGATTTCGCCGGCCGCGTCGTGCATCCGCAGAAATGGACCGACGACATCGATTGCGCCGGCAAGCGCGTCGTCGTGATCGGCTCGGGCGCGACCGCGGTGACGCTGGTGCCGGAGCTCGCCAAGACGGCCGCGCAGGTCACCATGCTGCAGCGCTCGCCGACTTACGTGGTGTCGCGCCCGGCGCAGGATCCCGTCGCCAACAAATTGCGGCGAAATCTGCCGACGCGGCTTGCCTACCACCTGATCCGCTGGCGCAACGTGATGTGGGGGATGTTCTTCTTTCAGCTCAGTCGGCGCCGCCCTGCGAAGGTCAAGGAGCTGGTTCTCAAGGGCGTGCAGATGGCGCTCGGCCCCGACTACGACGTCGCGACCCATTTCACGCCGCGCTACAATCCCTGGGACCAGCGGCTCTGCCTCGTGCCGGATGGCGACCTGTTCAAGGCGATCCGCGAGCAGCGCGCCTCGGTGGTCACCAAACAGATCGACACGTTCACGCACGACGGTATCCGCCTGAAGGACGGCAGCGAGCTTGCGGCGGACATCATCGTGACCGCGACGGGACTGGTGCTCCAGGTCGTCGGCGGTCTCGACATCAGCGTCGACGGACGCGCCGTCGATTTCGCCAATACGCTGACCTACAAAGGCATGATGTATGCCGACGTGCCCAACATGGCTTCTGCGTTCGGCTACACCAACGCATCATGGACGCTGAAATGCGACCTCACCTGCGAGTATGTCTGCCGCCTCATCAACTACATGGACCGGCACAATTTCCGGCAGTGCATGCCGCATAATGACGATCCCGCGATCACGGCGCAGCCATCGCTCGATTTCACCTCTGGCTATGTCCAGCGCTCGGTCGCAAAGATGCCGAAGCAAGGCTCGAAGCAGCCGTGGCGGCTCTACAACTACGCGCTCGACATCGTCTCCTTGCGGTTCGGCCGGATCGACGATGGCGTGATGCAATATTATTCCTGATCGCAACGACCTCCGTGTTCTATGCCTTGCGCGTGGTAAGCGGCAGACGATCAATCGCGAGCGCGAGCACGACGGCGCCTGTGAACAAGTGGCTCCGATATCGAACCCGACCGCTGACGCGGTCGGGGGTGGACTTGCTGCTTGGCATCTGCGTCTGTCACGTCCTCCTCGTGCGCGCGAAGACACGGATGCGTTCAGTGGCCGGCGCTCTGGCCGCCGTCGACATGCAGGATTTCGCCGGTGACGAAGGAGGCACCTTCGAGATAGAGCACAGCATCGACGATGTCGGACATCTCGCCCATATGGCCGACAGGATGCAGCGCATCGAGCTGGGCGTGCGTCGCAACGGGGTGCATCGGCGACTTGATGATGCCGGGCGACACCGCGTTCACGCGGATACCGCACCTGGCATATTCGATCGCGAGCGACTTGGTCGCGGCGCTCAACCCGCCCTTGCTCAGCGAGGCCAGCACCGAGGGCACGTTCGAATTGGCCTGGTCGACCAGCGTGGTTGTGATCTGGACGACGTGGCCGGACCCCTGCTTCTCCATCTCAGCGATGGCGAGCTGCGTCACGTGGAAGAAGCCCGCGACGTTGGTGCCCATCACCGCCGCATAGTCCTCCGCCGTGTACTGCGTGAACGGCTTTGCGACGAAAATGCCGGCGTTGTTGACCAGCGTGTCGACACGGCCGAAGCGGGAGATGGCTTGGGAGACCACGCGCTCGGCCGTAGCCCTCTCGGAGATGTCGCCGGGAACGGCGAGGACATCGTCATCGCCCGACGGCTTGATGGAGCGTGCCGTCGCGACGACACGATAGTTGCGATCGCGAAAACCCTGGACCAGGGCGGCACCGATGCCCTGCGAAGCACCGGTGATGATGGCGACCTTCTGTTCGATACCCATGACGGGCTCCTGTTGTTGGCGTTCATAATCTGCGCCAGCGGCGGCTGGCTTGGCGGATGACGTACGCCGCAGCGGGCCGGCTGCGAATATGCGCTGTCCGGCAGACACTCTTTCGCGGCGCGAACGAATGCCGGGCCGGCGCCCGGCGGTGGTTGTCGCAGCGGGAGCGAACGCCTAGCTTGGAGTCGGAGCTCGATGGGCTGGCGGGAAACGTATGGATCGTCTGGATGCGATGAAGGTGTTTGTCCTTGCGGTGGACGAGGGCAGCCTCGCGGCTGCGGGCCGCAAGCTCGGCCGTTCGCCGGCGGCGGTGAGCCGCGCCATTGCTTTCCTGGAGCAGCGGGCCGGCGCTGAGCTGCTGCATCGGACCACACGTTCGATCAAGCTGAGCGAGGAGGGCGAGCGCTATGTCGCGGTCTGTCGCCGCGTGCTCACCGAATTGGAGGAGGCCGACGACATTGCGGCCGGGCCCCGCACAGCGCCCCGCGGCTTGCTCACAATCACTGCGCCCGTGGTGTCGGGTGAGATGGTGCTGCGGCCGATCCTCGATGCATTTCTCGATGCCTTTCCGACCGTGTCGGCAAAACTCCTGCTGTTCGATCGTGCGGTCAATCTGATCGAGGAGGGGGTCGACGTCGCGCTCCGCATCGGCCATCTCGCGGATTCGGCGATGGTCGCGATGCGGGTCGGCGAGATCAGCCGCGTCGTGGTGGCATCACCACGCTATCTGAAGCAGCACCCGCGCATCACCGAGCCCGGCGACCTCGCCAAGCACCAGATCGTCGCGATGGCGCACCTTCCCAATTCCTGGACCTTTGCACCGCAGGCCCGGTCATCGGCAGCCCGCACGGTACAGTTCACTCCGCGGCTCGTCGTCAACAGCACCTATGCGGCGGTGGCCTCGGCCGTCGCCGGCCGTGGTGTGGCGCGAATGTATTCGTACCAGGTGGGTGAGCAGGTCGCGCGCGGCGAACTCGAGATCGTGCTGGCCGGCGACGAGGATCCCGAGATGCCCGCGCATTTGATCTGTCCGCAGGGCCGGCTCTCGGTGCCGAAGGTGCGGACCTTCACGGACTTTGCGGTGCCGCGGCTGAAGAAGCAGTTTGCTCAGCTCAAGAACAGCATCACTGCGCGGTGAGCCGCTGCGCGCACGGGCAATGCGTTGTTTTGCGTATACGGCCGCTAGGCTGAATCAGCCATGCTGCCCGAACGGTTAACGCCGGATTAACCGCGGAGTCCTAGCCTGTCTCGGCCGGGGTTACTTGCAAGGCCGAGGTGAACCCAATGGAAGCCCAGAAAATCGCGGTCGACGCCGTCGTCGCGTTGACCGATTGCGACCGCGACGCCGTGATCACGTTCATTCGCCGCCTGTATCTCGCCGGCGTCACCGACCCGAAGCGCCTGACCTTCAAGGGTCTCCAGGCCCTGTCACGGGCGTGACCAGGGCCCCGTACAATCTGTTTACTGGACGGTCGGATCGCTGATCCGGATTGACGTGACGCGGTCCGCCTGCACTTCGAATGAGAAGGGCCATGGATGATAGGTCCAGAGCTCGGTCTTCTCCAGCCCGCTCGGCCCGACATGGAAGGGGCCGCCGAACTGCGCCATCAGTTTCTCGGTGCTGTCGCCGAGATTGATGTGGTTGAAGCTGTAGCCGGGGGGCAGGTGCCGGCCCGCTGAACTGAAGCGCGATCACGCGGTTCGCCTTCACGGTTGCGGCGAGATAAGGAGACTGATCGGCCTTGCCGAGGAAGTACACATAGTTCGTTGCGTTGTTCGCCGGCGGCAGCTTGCGGTGCGGTTCGCCGAGCGCGGCCTTCAGTGACGCCTCCGAGATGCCGACGCCCAGCGCGCCCATGCGCTGGCAGGCGAAGCTGAGTAAATCAGGATCCGGCGGGGCGGCGCCCTTCTTGGTTTCGACGCGGCAGGCGAATGTCTGCCCTTGCCGCAGCCATTGGCCCCGCAGCTCCGGATCTGGCGTCTTGCCCTGCTGCGGCCGCGGCTGAACGCCTTGGCCATTCGCGGGTACGGATATTCCGAGCAGAGACAGCGCGAGCGCGAAGCCCGCCAACGACCGCCATATCCCCAAGACGCAACTCCAGATTCCCAACCTGTGGAACCCAAGATACCACGCGGCCGAAAGCGGCTGCAACGCCGGTATTGAGGTGGGCGCGGCTTCGATTTGTCCTTGTGCGCCGCCCCGCCCAGGGCCGTGCCAATCACAACCTGCGGAGCAGCCTCAGGATGCATGTCGATATCTTGCCACTCGGGCCGCGTCGGGATAGATCACGTCCCCGGTTAAATCACCGGGAACTGGGGAGATGTTAAAACTGCTTTTTTCGCCGCAACTCGTCATTCTCTATGTGCTGGCGGCATCGACCATCTACGTTCATTTCCGCGGCAAGCAGCGGCTGCGCTTCGCGCGCCAGCTTGGCGACCACTCCACCTATCTCGCGCCCTACAATGTGCTGATGTATGCGGGCTCGGCGGTGCCGAACAAGCCGGTGATCCCGGTCGATCAGTTTCCCGAGCTGAAAGCCCTCAGCGAAAATTGGGAGACCATTCGCGATGAGGCCGTTCGCCTGTTCGACGAAGGCTTCATTCGCGCCGCGGCGAAGAACAACGATTGGGGCTTCTACTCGTTCTTCAAGAGCGGCTGGAAACGCTTTTACCTGAAATGGTACGATGACTTCCTGCCCTCGGCGCGCACGCTGTGCCCGAAGACGGTGGAGCTGCTCAACTCCATTCCGAGCGTGCATGGTGCGATGTTTGCGATGCTGCCGCCGGGCGGCAAGCTCGGCGCCCACCGCGATCCCTTTGCCGGTTCGCTGCGCTACCACCTCGGCCTCGTCACGCCGAACTCGAACAGGTGCCGGATCCTGGTCGATGGCGTCGAATGCGTCTGGCGCGACGGCGAGGCCTTCATGTTCGACGAGACCTTCATTCACAGCGCCGAGAATGCCACCGACGTCAATCGCATCATCCTGTTCTGCGACGTCGAGCGTCCGATGAAATACGGCTTCATGACCGCAATCAACCGCTGGGTCAGCCACCACATCGTCAAGGCCTCTGCAACCCAGAACGTCGACGGCGAGAGCGTCGGCGTGCTCAACAAGGTGTTCGGCAAGCTCTACGAGATCCATCTCGCGACCCGCAAGGTCAAGCAATGGAATCGCAACGTCTACTACACGCTCAAATATTCGCTGACGGCGGTGATCCTCGGCCTCTTCGTGCTGTCGGCGCTGCGATGACCGCGTCTAGTGATGGTGCTTGTGTGCTTCGGAGCCATCGGGGCGTTGGTAACCGCGCAGCTCCGCGTATCGCTGCATTTGGCTCCGGTCGAGCAGAGCGGTTGTCGATAGATGGTATTTGAGGTGGCTGTCGCGGAGCAGTGCCTGGGTTTCCGAAATGGCAACGAGGGTCGCCTTGAGTGACTCCGATGTCACGACGCGGGTGGAGAAGAGCCGGTCCAACTCCGTTTCCTGCTCGACCAGCTTGTTACCCAGCGGGACCGCCTCTTGCTTCATGGCATCGAAGAGGCGCTGAACCCGGATGCGCTGATCCGCGGTCAAATCAAGTCGATCACCGAACTCGAGAACATGGCTCGGACCCGGGATATCCATTGAGCTCGGCGGCAAGCGCCAGGCCCATGCCACGTCCGGCTCGAAGATCCTCGATCTGCTGCTGCGACAGCGCCTTGATGGAGCGATGCTCAAGGCCGGCATAGGGCTGACTGGACTGCGCGCTGGCAACATTGCACGAGACGATAAGCGTGGCTGCAAGCAGGAGAAGGCGTCTCATGAGTCCGGCTCCATGAAATCGGCCCGGTTCGTGGATCGATCTCCACCGGTGCTCTCCACATATCTTGCTGGACGGTTCGCCTCATGGCAACAAAGATTGCCGCGATTGAGTTGCCGAACATGGAGCAGGCGATGGCCTCCTTGCCGACCGCGAATACCGAGATCACACAGTTCTTTCGCCACTGGCTGGAGACCTTCGCGGGCTATGTCCGCGAGGTCGACTATGCTTCGGCGCGGCCGCTCTTCCATCCGGATGTGCTGGCGTTCGGCACGCACAACGACGTCATTCCCGGCCTCGACCAATGGGTCACCACGCAATGGGACAACGTCTGGCCGAAGACGTCCGACTTCCGTTTCGTCATCGCCCAGGCCTCGATCCTGGCGTCGTCCGATGGCACGATGGCGACGGTGATCGTGCCATGGACGAGCACGGGCTATCATCCCGACGGCAGCGCGTTTCCGCGCCCCGGCCGGGCCACGATGGTGTTTTCAAGACATGGCGATAACTGGCTCTGCGTGCATTCGCACATGTCGCTCAATCGCGGTGTGCCGCAGGCAAGCCACGCCGATCGGCCGGTGAAGGCCTGGTAGTGCCCCCCTCGCGGGGCTTATCGACCGACTAAAGTTTTAGCCTCCCATTTCACGTCGGTTGGAACCCTTGGAACCCAACGCCGTTTTTTCGGCAACAACAACAGGTGAAAACACGCAAGCGGGGGCCAATCTGAGGATGCGCTCCCATGGCAACACTTGATCTCGACGCCACCCGGCTTTCTGCCCCCGAGCATCAGCGCCAGCTTCGCCGCGCCGTGATCGCCTCCACAATCGGGACCGCGATCGAGTGGTATGACTTCTTTCTTTACAGCACCGTCACGGGTCTGGTTTTCGCAAAGCTCTTCTTTCCTCACTCCGATCCCTGGGTCGGCACGCTGGAGGCGTTTGCGATCTACGCGGTCGGATTCGCCGCGCGGCCCGTCGGCGCGGCAATCTTTGGCCATTATGGCGACCGCATCGGACGTAAATCCACGCTGATCGCGACGCTGCTCTTGATGGGACTGGCGACCGCTGCCGTGGCCGTGGTGCCGACCTATGCCAGCATCGGTATCTGGGGCGCCGTGATCCTGACCGTGCTGCGGTTCATTCAGGGCGTCGGCGTCGGCGGTGAGTGGGGCGGCTCGGTACTGATGTCGATGGAATGGGCGCGCAACGACCGATCCCGTGGATTGATCGCATCATGGCCGCAGTTCGGTGTGCCCTGCGGGCTTTTTCTCGCCAATCTTGCCGTGCTGGTGTTCAGCCAAATGGCGGGTGATCAGTTCCTGGCATGGGGCTGGCGTGTTCCCTTCGCGCTCAGCATCATCCTGGTCGGCGTCGGCCTCTATATCAGGCTCGGCATTCTCGAAACCCCGGTGTTCTCCAAGCTCGTGGCCGAACGCCAGGTCGATCGCACGCCGATGCTCACGGTGATCCGGGAATACCCGAAGGAGATTCTACTGTCTGCGTTTGCGCGCATGTCGGAGCAGGCGCCGTTCTACATCTTCACGGCCTTCGTGTTCTCCTATGGCATCGGCACCCTGCACTTATCGCGCGACTTCCTGCTGACCGCGGTGCTCTCGGCCTCTGTGCTGTCGTTCGTGTCGATCCCGCTGTGCGGACATATCTCCGATCAGATCGGCCGCAAGAACATGTATATGCTCGGCGCTGCTGTGACGGGCATCTTCGGCTTCGTCTATTTCGCCATGCTCAATACGGGGTCGCTGACCATCATCTTCCTCGCGATCATCCTGTCGCTGATTCCGCACGACATGCAGTATGGACCGCAAGCCGCCTTGATCGCCGAGAGCTTCACCGGACGCCTGCGCTACAGCGGCTCCTCGCTCGGCTATCAGCTCGCATCCGTGATCGCCGGCGGCCCTGCACCGCTGATCGCTACGTGGCTGTACGGCACGTTCCACTCGGCGACCGCGATCGCGGTCTACATCGCGATTTGCGCGGTCGTGACGCTGGTCGCGACCGCGATGATGACCGATTACACCGGAAAGGACATCAACGCGGCGGGGGCGTACGAGCGACGAACTTGAATCCGCAAAAAAGCCCCGGACGTGATGCCCGGGGCTTTGCTTTCCCGTGATCCCGAGCTCAGCCTTATTCCGGCTGACCGATGCTCACCTTCAGCGTACCGACGCCGTCGACGCCGCATTCGAGCTTGTCGCCGGGCTGGAGCTGCGACACGCCGGCCGGCGTGCCCGTCATGATGATGTCGCCGGCGGCGAGCTTCACCTGCTGCGAGAGCTGCCAGATGATCTCGGGCACATTCCAGATCAGCTCGGTGAGGTCGCCCTTCTGCGCTTCCTTGCCGTTGACCGTGAGCCAGATCTTGCCCTTGGCGGGATGGCCGATCTTCGATGCCGGCTGCACCGCGGAGCAAGGCGCCGAATAGTCGAACGACTTGCCGACCTCCCACGGACGCTCCTTCTTGCGCGAGGCGATCTGCAGGTCGCGGCGGGTCAGGTCGATGCCGACGGCATAGCCGTAGACATGGTCGAGCGCCTTCTCGGCGGAAATGTTGAGGCCGCCGCTCTTCATTGCGACGATCAGTTCGACCTCGTGATGGAGATCCTTGGTCAGCGGCGGATAGGGAATGGTGGCGCCGTCGGGCACCAGCATGTCGGCGTGTTTGGCGAAGAAGAACGGCGGGGCGCGCTCGTCATTGCCCATCTCGCGGATGTGCTCGAGATAGTTGCGACCAACGCACCAGATGCGGCGCACGGGATAACGGCCGCTTTCCCCGACGACGGGAAGCGAAGCCTGGGTCGGAAGCGGGATGACGTAGGAGGCGGCGTTCATGGTGCGATCTCGCTGCTCTTGAGGTGAAAGGAACTCTATGCGGTTGCGCTGATCGGCGCCAGAGCGCCGGCGTCGTGATGTTGCAGGCGGAAGAACGAGGCGTAACGGCCGCCGCGGCGGAGCAGCTCGTCATGCCGGCCCTGCTCGACGATCTCGCCGCCCTCGACCACCAGGATCGCATCGGCGTGCATGATGGTGTGCAGGCGGTGCGCGATCACGATTGTGGTGCGGTTCTGGCAAAGATGCTCGATCGCCTCCTGCACCTGCCGCTCGGACTCCGAATCCAGCGCGGCGGTGGCTTCGTCGAGCAGGATGATCGGCGCGTTCTTGATCAGCGCGCGCGCGACCGCGATGCGCTGGCGCTGGCCGCCGGACAGTTGCGTGCCGTGCTCGCCGACGGGCGTGTCGTAGCCGAGTGGGAAGCCCATGATGAAATCATGCGCGCAGGCTGCTTTCGCAGCATCGATGATTTGTTCTTCGTTTGCGCCCGCGCGGCCGAAGGCGATGTTGTTGCGGATGGTGTCGCGGAACAGGTAGACGTCCTGGCCGACATAGGCGGTCTGGGCCCGCAGCGATTTTCGGGAGACGGCGCCGATCGACTGGCCGTCGATCACGATGTCGCCTTGCGTCACCTCGTAAAAGCGCAGCAGCAACCCCAGCACGGTCGATTTGCCGCCGCCGGAGGGGCCGACCAATGCTGTGACCTTGCCGGGCTCGGCAACAAAGCTCATGCGGTTGAGGACGGTCTCACCGTTGCGATAGGAGAAGCTGACGTCGCGCAGCTCGATGCGTGCAGTCGACAGTTTCAGCGCCGGCTTGTCGTCGTCGGAATGCTCGCTCGCGGGACTGTCTACGACTTCGAGCAGCATGCGGGCGCCGACGAGCTGGCTGTTGAGGTCGATGTTGAGTCGCGCCAGCCGCTTGGCCGGCTCGGTCGCCATCAGGAACGCGGTCATGAAGGAAAAGAACGCGCCGGGCGTGGCGTTGAGCGCGACCACGCTATAGCCGCCGTAAAGTAAACAGCCGGCGACTGCGAAGCCGCCGAGCATTTCCATCAGCGGATTGGAGCGGTTGGCGACGCGGGCCATCTTGTTGGCGTTGCGCTCGACGATCGCGATGTTCTCGTCGATGCGGTTCTGCATGGTGTCTTCGAGCGTGAACGCTTTCACCGTGCGGATGCCCTGCAGCGATTCCTGCATCGTCTCCAGGATGTCGGCGGTGCCGGTGAACTGGTTGTAGGCGAGCCCCTTGATGCGCTTGACCAGCTTGCGCAGCACCAGCATGGCCGGCGGCACGGCAACGAGGCCGATGAACGACATCACCGGATCCTGCCATACCATCACGCCGATCATGGCGAGCAGCATCATGAGGTCGCGCCCGACCGCATTGACCAGCATGTTGAGGACATCGGTGATGGACTTTGCGCCGGCCGTCAACCGCGCCAGGAATTCCGACGAATGCCGCTCGGAGAAGAATCCGACGCTCTCGCGCATCAGCTTGGCGAACAGCTGGCGCTGGTTGGTGGCGAGGATCGCGTTGGAGATCTTGGTCAGGATCACCATGTGGCCGTAGGTCGCCACGCCCTTGATGAAGAGCAGGATCACCGTGATGCCCGAGAACATCGCGATGCCCGGGATGTTCTTGTCGACATAGGCCTGGTTAATGACCTGGCCGAGCACGTAGGTCGCGCCCGCGGTCGATCCGGCGGCAAGCGCCATCAGCGCGAAGGCGACGAGGTAGCGCCGCCAGTAGATGATCCCCTGTTCCGTGACCAGGCGGCGAATCAGCACCGCTGCCGCATAGGGATCGTCGGTGATTTTCTTTGGAAACTGGGCCATCCGTAGTCCATTGACGGCGCAAGGAAAGCCTGCCCGCGCGTCAGGGATCGAACGGCCTCTGTGCCCGCTAAGCCGGCGCTTTTCAAGCCCAATTAAGGGCTTGCGCTGGAATGGAATCTAGGCCGAGGCGGCGTGGCGGAGCTCGCCGTGACGCTCGCGGAACAGCTTGTCCTCCCAGGCCAGCGCATGGGCTGCGATGGTCTCGAGATCGTCGTATTGCGGCTTCCAGTCGAGCAGGCCGCGGATGCGGCTGGTGTCGGCGACCATGGTCATGATGTCGCCGGGCCGGCGCGGGGCGTATTGCACGGCGAAGCTGCGGCCCGAGACACGGCGCACGGCGTCGATGGTCTCCAGCACCGAGTAGCCGCGGCCATAGCCGCAATTGAGCGTCGTCGAGGCGCCGCCGTTGCGCAGATAGGCGAGCGCCGAGCGATGCGCCTGCGACAGGTCCGTGACATGGATGAAGTCGCGAATGCAGCTGCCGTCCGGGGTCGGATAGTCGGTGCCGAACACGTCGATCTTGGCGCGCTGGCCGGTCGCGGCTTCCACCGCGATCTTGAGCAGGTGCGTGGCGCCGACGGTGGCAAGGCCGATGCGGGCCTGCGGATCGGCGCCCGCGACGTTGAAATAGCGCAGGGTCACGTATTGCATGCCGTAGGCGGCGGCGACATCGTGCAGCATGATCTCGGTCATCAGCTTCGACGAGCCGTAGGGCGACAGCGGCCGTGTCGGCGCGTGCTCGGGCACCGGCACCTGGTCGGGATCGCCGTAGACCGCCGCGGTCGAGGAGAAGATGAAGCGGTCGATGCCGCGCTTGACCGCGACATTGAGCAGGTTGCGCGCGGTCGTGAAATTGTTGCGGTAATAGCCGAGTGGATCGCGCATCGAATCCGGCACGACCACCGAGCCCGCGAAATGGATGATGCTCTCGATGTTGTGCTGGGCGATCACGCCTTCGAGCAGGTTCTCGTCGCCGGCATCGCCAATGAACAGCGGCACGCCTTCGGGCAGATAGGCCGAGAAACCGGTGGAGAGATCGTCGATCACGACGACGTCCTCGCCGGCTTCCGCCAGCGCCAGAACCGTGTGGCTTCCGATGTAGCCGGCACCGCCGGTGACAAGCACAGTCATGATCTCACCCGTCTTCGATCAATGCTCCAAGCTAACGTTTACGTGGTGAAGAGTGGGTATCGGCGCGGCTGAACTGGTCACTATGCTTAATGTTGCGTATAGGGACTTTCGAAACGGAGCGTGGCGTGGCGAATTCCCCGAGCGATCTCGAAGTGATCGTGCCAAATCTGCACAGGCGCTATTCCGGGGTCACCGCGACCAACCGGATGGTGGCGCCGCGGCTGGCAAAGCTGTTTCGCGCCGCGTGGTTCGGCTCCGACGCGCCGGAAGGGATCGCGCGCCTGGGCGGTGCCAATCTCCTGAGATTGTGGCGCCGCAAGGCGCCGGTGATCTGGCACGCGCGCCGCAACAACGAGATGATCGCGGGCGTGCTGTTGCGCGCGCTCGGTTGGCCGCTCAAGCTCGTGTTCACTTCGGCGGCGCAACGCCATCATAGCTGGATCACGCGCTGGCTGATCCGGCGCATGGACGCGATCATCGCGACATCAGATCTTTCGGCTTCGTTCCTGAAGGTGAAGGCGACGGTGATTCCGCATGGCATCGACACCGCCGTCTATGCGCCGCCGCTCGACCGCACTGCCGCCTTCGCGGAAACTGCGCTGCCGGGCCGCTACGCGATCGGCTGCTTCGGCCGGGTACGCGCGCAGAAGGGCACCGATGTGTTCGTCGATGCGATGTGCCGCTTGCTGCCGCGCTATCCGGATTTCACTGCTGTCATCGTCGGCCAGATCACACCCGAGCAAACCGTTTTTGCAAACGACCTGAAGAAGCGGATCGAGGCCGCCGGCCTGCAATCGCGCATCGTCATCACCGGCGAGCTGCCGATCGAAGACGTGCAACGCTGGTATCAGCGGCTGACCATCTACGCCTTCACCTCGCGCAACGAAGGTTTTGGCCTGACGTTGATCGAGGCGATGGCGGCCGGCAGCGCGCTTGTCGCCGCGCGCGCCGGGGCGGCCGAACTCGTGGTCGAGGATGGCGTGACCGGCGTGCTGATGCCGACCGGTGATGCGGACGCGCTGGCTGCAGCGCTGGAGCCGCTGATGCGTGACGTGGCCGCCGCGATCGCGATGGGCGAGCGCGGGCGGGCACGGGTGCTCGCGCAATTCAGCCTCGATGCCGAGGCGGCGCGGATCGGGGACGTCTATCGGCCGCTGCTTTGAGCATCGGCTTCAGGGCAGCAAACAAAAAACCGCGAAAACAACCCCATGCACAGTAGCCGGGGTCAACGAAATCAATGGTTTGGTCGCCATCCCGAAGCTGCGGATTTTACGAAGTCGATTTGACTCGTCGGGCAGAACACCGGTATGATGTCATCATCGGCGTAAGCCTCGACGGCCTTCACGTCGAAGCTCTTGCCCCCACCTCACCCAGCACCCGCTGCGCAATCTCGACCACCTCGCTCGCCGCGATATCTCGCATGCAGCGGTGGTCGTTCATCTTGCAGATCGTGCTCTGGCAAGGTTGGCAGGAGAGCACGCTCTTGTTCTGGACCACGGTCGCGGCGAGGCCGTTGAGGGGGGCCCAGAGGTAGGGGCTGGTGGGCCCGAAGATGCCCATGGTCGGCGTGCCCAGGGCGGCTGCGATGTGCATCAAGCCGGAATCGTTGGAGATCGCGACGCCGGCCGCAGCCATGGCCAGCACGCCGTTGCGCAGATCATTGCCGGTAAGGTCCCGCACCCCGGCGCCGCCCGCCGCGACGATCTCCTGGGCCAGGCCCTTTTCCCCGGGGCCGCCGACAACCCAGACCTCAAGGCCGCGCTCGGCGAGCAGGCGGGCAGCCTCGGGATAGTAGGTCCAGCGTTTTGACACGCCGACCGAGCCGGGGGCCAGCGCCACAGCGGCGCCTGCGCTGAGGCCATTGGCCTGCCGCCAGCGGACGATGTCCTCGGCCGGGACCCGCAATTGCGGCACCGGCCATTCCGCCGGCAGGGGGGCGCCATCGGGCTGGGCGAGGGCGGCATTCTTGTCGATAAAGCGGGGCAGCTTCTTTTCGCCCCAGCGCCAGCGATTGAGCAGGCCGAACCGGAATTCGCCGACGAAGCCGACCCTTTCCGGAATCCCGGCCAAAGCGGGCGCGATGGCGGCCTTCCAGGTCCGGGGCAGCACCAGGGCGGTGCCGTAGTTCCGCTCGCGCAGGAGCTTCGCCAGGCCGAGCTGGCGGCCCACGGCGAGCCGGCCGCGCGGCAGGTCCCAGACGATCGCATCGCGCACGCCGGGCATGTAATCGACCAGCGGCGCGCACAGGGACGTCGTGAGCAGATCGACCGGCCGGTTCGGCCAGCGCTCGTTCAGGACCCGCACCACCGTGTGATTCCGGACGAAATCGCCGATCCACATGTAGGGGACGATCAGAATCGGGCGCGTGTCGCCCCGATCTGCCTCGCCACTAAATTGCGAATCTTGGTTCATTCGTTAATGAGGCCGGGGTGCGCTGATGTGGCGGTTCGGTTAGCCGCTCCGGGCCGGCAGGTAAAGCCGCCAGAGCGGCCATCCCAAAACCGCTTACACTTTGGAGGATCATGCGCTAGGGCAAGATCGGGTCGCAATACATCGGGCAGGCTAGGTGAAATGTTGCTGGTGACCGGCGGGGCCGGTTTTATCGGATCGAATGTCGTCGCCGCGCTGAACGAGTCCGGCCGGGGCGACGTCGTCGTCTGTGATTTCCTTGGCAACGAGGGCAAATGGCGCAACCTCGCCAAGCGGCAGCTTGTGGATATCGTGCCGCCGGCTGAGCTGCCGGACTGGCTGAAGGGCCGCAAGCTCGATGCGGTGATCCATCTCGGGGCGATTTCCGCGACCACTGCGACCGACGGCGACCTGGTGTTCGAGACCAACTTCCGCCTGTCGATGCGCCTCCTGGACTGGTGCACGGCGAATGCCGTGCCGTTGATCTACGCCTCCTCGGCGGCGACCTATGGCGACGGCGAGGCAGGATTTGACGACGACAGCTCCGTGCCTGCGCTAAAAAAACTGCGGCCGATGAATCTCTACGGCTGGAGCAAGCACCTGTTCGATCTCGCCGTCGCCGAGCGCGCAGCGAACGGCGAGAAGCTGCCGCCGCAATGGGCCGGGCTGAAATTCTTCAACGTGTTCGGCCCCAACGAATACCACAAGGGCTCGATGATGAGCGTGCTGGCGCGCCGCTTCGACGACGTCAAAGCCGGCCGCGTCGTGCAATTGTTCAAGTCGCATCGCGAGGGCATTGCCGATGGCGATCAGCGCCGCGATTTCATCTATGTCGACGACGTCGTGCGCGTGATCATGTGGCTGCTGGCGACGCCCTCGGTGTCCGGCATTTTCAATGTCGGCACCGGCAAAGCGCGCAGCTTCAAGGATTTGATGCTGGCGGCTTATGCCGCGCTCGGCGCCAGCCCCAACATCGAATACATCGACATGCCCGAGCAGATCCGCGGCAGCTACCAGTATTTCACCCAGAGCAAGGTCGATCGCCTCCACCGCGCCGGCTATAATGGCGGTTTCACGACGCTCGAGAACGCGGTGAAGGCCTATGTCGGGGATTATCTCGACCGGCCCGACCGCTTCCGCTGAGGCCCATCACCATGCCGACGCCCATTCTCGATTTCGATGCCCTCGCACAAGCCATCTCAGGCCGCACGGTGCTGTGCATCGGCGACATCATGCTGGACGAGTTCGTCTATGGCGAGGTGTCGCGGATCTCGCCGGAAGCGCCGGCGCCTGTCATCGCGGCACAGCGCAGCGAGATTCATATCGGCGGCGCCGGCAACGTCGCGCGCAACATCGCCGCGCTCGGCGCGCGCTGCATCTTCGTCGGCCTCGTCGGCGAGGACGAGGCGGGCAGGCAGCTCGCCTCGGCGCTTGCGGGGCAGGGTGCGATCGAAAGCGTGCTGGTGTGCGATCCCTCGCGTCCGACCACGCGAAAGGTCCGTTTCGTCTCCGAGCATTTTTCCACGCACATGCTGCGTGCGGATTGGGAGCAGTCACAGCCCGCTTCCGATACGATCGAGACCAAGCTGATCGAAGCGATCCTGCCGCAGATCGCGCGCGCCGACGTCGTGCTGCTGTCCGACTACGCCAAGGGCGTGCTCACCGCCCGCGTCATCCGCCACACCATCGACGCCGCGCGAAAACTCGGCAAGCCCGTGATCGTCGATCCCAAAAGCCTGAACTGGGCGATCTATCGCGGCGCCACGCTGCTCACGCCCAATCGCAAGGAGTTTTCGGAAGCGACCCGAAGCCGCGCCGACACGCCGCAGAGCATCGTCGATGCCAGCGAGGACGTGATGCGGCTCGCCGATTGCGAGGCGATCCTGGTCACCCAAGGCGAGCACGGCATGACGCTGGTGCCGCGCAATGGCGAGGCCGTTCACGTTCCGGCGTTTCCCGTCAAGGTGCGTGACGTCTCCGGTGCCGGCGACACCGTTGCCGCGGCGCTCGCGGTGTCGCTCGCCACGGGCGCGGACTGGGACACGGCGCTTCGCATGGCCAGTGCCGCGGCCGCCGTCGCCGTCGGCAAGCAGGGCACCGCCAGCGTGAGTGTGGCCGAGCTGAAGCGAAAGATATTGCCGCATGCCTATCTCGCGGCCGAAGAGAAGATCGTGCTCGAGCCCGGTGCGCTCGACGCGCAGCTCGCGGAATGGAAGAAGCAAGGCCAGCGCGTCGGCTTCACCAATGGCTGCTTCGACATCCTGCATCCCGGCCACGTCAAGGTGCTGACAGCGGCGCGCTCCGCCTGCGACCGCCTGATCGTGGGCCTCAACAGCGACGCCTCGGTGCGGCGGCTGAAGGGCGCCGACCGCCCCGTTCAGGACGAGCGAGCGCGTGCGGAAGTGTTGGCGGCGCTCGAAGCGGTCGATCTCGTCGTTATTTTCGATGAGGATACGCCGATCGACCTGATCACCCGCATCAAGCCGAGCGCGCTGATCAAAGGGGGCGATTACACCCGCGAGCAGGTGGTCGGCCATGAGGTCGTCGAGGCCGCGGGCGGGACGGTCGTGCTGATCGACATTCTCCAGGGCTTCAGCACGACGGCGCTGGTTCATCGCGCGCGGGGAGAGGGCAAGTGACGACGCTCGCCGGGGAGACGACCGGCCAGATGCTGTGGCGGCGTCTGCGCAGTCCGGCGGCCTGGTCCGAGACGGTCGATCTGTTCGCGATCCTGACCGCAGCTTCGCTGCCATGGTCGACGTCGCTTGCTGGCATCTTCAATGCCTTGATGCTGCTCTGCATGGTGCCGTTCCTCGACGTCCGTGAGTTCCTGCAATCGCTCAAGCGTCCGATCTGTGCGGCGCCGATTGCGCTGGTCCTGCTCGCGCTGGTCGGCACGCTGTGGTCGGACGCGGCCTGGGGCGCGCGCTTCTACGCGGTCAATCCGACCGTCAAGCTGCTGGTGCTGCCGGTCCTGCTCTATCATTTTGCGCGCTCGCCGCGCGGACATTGGGTGTTCGTCGCCTTCCTGGTGTCCTGCGCGCTGTTGTCGGTGATGTCCTGGCTCGTCGCCTTCTACCCAGACCTCGCGCTCAAATCCGACCGCGTCGAGCGCGGCATCTTCGTAAAGAACTACATCGACCAGAGCCAGGAGTTCACGCTCTGCGCGGTCGCGCTCGCCTATCCGATCGTGCGGTTGCTGCGCGAGAGGCGCTACTGGATCGCCGGGCTGCTCACGGCGCTTGCGCTCGCCTTCTTCACCAATATGGTGTTCGTGGTGGTATCGCGCACCGCGCTGGTCACGATTCCCATCCTGTTCGGTGTGTTTGCGTTGCTTCATCTGAGATGGCGCAACATCGCGATCATCTCCGCGGCCCTGCTCGTGGGCGCGGTTCTCGCCTGGCAGGCCTCGCCGCAATTGCGCAAGACCTATGACACTTTCGCCAGCGACTACACACGCTATGTCGAAACAGGCGCGCCGACCTCGGCCGGATTGCGGCTCGAATTCTGGCGGAAATCCCTCGGCTTCTTCTCGGAGGCGCCGATCAAGGGGCACGGCACCGGCTCGACGCGTGGATTGTTCGAGCGGGCCGCGACGCCCGGCGATCAGAACCTGGCATCCGCCGAGGTGATCGGCAACCCGCATAACCAGACGCTGAACGTGGCCGTGCAATGGGGCATCATCGGCGTCGCCGTTCTCTACGCCATCTGGATACTGCATCTGCAGTTATTTCGCGGCGACGGGCTCGCAAACTGGATCGGCCTCCTGGTCGTGGTCCAGAACGCCTTCACCTCGCTGTTCAACTCCCATCTGTTCGACTTCCACGAGGGCTGGATGTACGTCATCGGCGTCGGCGTTGCCGGCGGCATGGTGATCCAGGCCCAGCAGGCGGAGGCGAAGGCGACAGTAGCCGGTTCCTGAACGGCCGCCCGGATCGCAAACCTTGACCGGCAAACCTTGACCGGCAAGCCTTGACCGGCAAGCCTTGACTGGCATGTCCGGCCGAGATGGGTTATCAGCGCGATCAGGTTGCATTAAACTGGATTTTCGGTCAGCGGATGACGCGTCTTTCGCATCTCACCTTGCGCAATTTCATGATCGCGCTCCACGACCTGCTGGCGACGACGGCGGCGCTGTTCGCCGCCTTCTATCTGCGCTTCGAGGGCGGCGACGGCTTCTTCGATCGCCTCCCGCTGCTGATCCAGATCCTGCCCTATTTCCTCGCCTTCAGCTTGGTCGTGTGCTTCGTCTTCAACCTGACCACGACGAAATGGCGCTTCATCTCGCTGCCCGACGCGCTGAACATCATCCGCGTCGCGACCGTGCTCACGGTTGCACTCCTGGTGCTCGACTACATCTTCGTCGCCCCCAACGTCCGCGGCGCCTTCTTCCTCGGCAAGGTGACCATCGTCCTCTACTGGTTCCTCGAGATCTCCTTCCTCAGCGCGTTGCGCATGACCTACCGCTATTTCCGCTATACGCGGGTGCGGCGTCACGCCCGCACCGGAGATGCCGCGCCGACGCTGCTGATCGGCCGCGCCGCGGATGCCGAGGTGCTGTTGCGCGGAATCGAGAGCGGGGCGATCAAGCACATCTGGCCGGTCGGCGTGCTCTCGCCGTCGAGTTCCGATCGCGGCCAGTCCATCCGCAACGTCCCGGTTCTGGGCGGCGTCGACGACATCGAGGATGTCATCGCCGACTTCACCAAGCGCGGCAAGGGGATCGCGCGCGTCGTGATGACGCCGACGGCATTCGAGCCGGAGGCCCATCCCGAATCGATCCTGATGCGGGCGCGCAAGCTCGGCGTGATCGTGAGCCGCATGCCCTCGCTCGAGAGCGGCGATACGCCACGGCTCACGGCCGTCGCCGTCGAGGATCTGCTGCTGCGGCCGAGCGAAAAGATCGACTATGCGCGGCTCGAGGCCCTGATCGAGGGCAAGGCGGTGATCGTCACCGGCGGGGGCGGCTCGATCGGTTCCGAGATCTGCGAGCGTGTCGTCGCGTTCGGCGCCGCGCGCCTTTTGATCGTGGAAAATTCCGAGCCGGCGCTCTACGCGATCACCGAAACGCTCGCGGCGCTCGGCTCCGCGGCTTCGATCGAAGGGCGGATCGCCGACATCCGCGACCGTGAGCGCATCATGCGGCTGATAGCCGAGTTCAAGCCGGACATCGTGTTCCATGCCGCCGCGCTCAAGCACGTGCCGATCCTCGAGCGCGACTGGAGCGAGGGCGTCAAGACCAACATCTTCGGCTCGATCAACGTTGCCGATGCCGCGCATAGCGCCGGCGCCGAAGCCATGGTGATGATCTCGACCGACAAGGCGATCGAACCGGTGTCGATGCTTGGCCTGACCAAGCGCTTCGCCGAGATGTATTGCCAGGCGCTCGACCATGATCTTGCGGCGGGTCACGGCGGCGCCAGGCGGTCGATGCGGCTGATCTCGGTCCGGTTCGGAAACGTGCTGGCGTCGAACGGCTCGGTGGTGCCGAAGTTCAAGGCCCAGATCGATGCCGGCGGTCCCGTGACGGTCACGCATCCCGACATGGTCCGCTACTTCATGACCATCCGCGAAGCCTGCGATCTCGTCATCACGGCGGCAACGCATGCGCTCGGAACGCAGCGTTCGGATGTGTCGGTCTACGTGCTCAACATGGGTCAGCCGGTGAAGATCGTCGATCTCGCCGAGCGCATGATCCGTCTCTCGGGCTTGCAACCCGGCTACGACATCGAAATCGTGTTCACGGGCATGCGGCCCGGCGAACGCCTGCACGAAATCCTGTTCGCCTCCGAGGAGCCGACCCGCGAGATCGGCGTCGCCGGCATCATGGCCGCGCAGCCGAACGAGCCGCCGATGCAGACGCTGCGCAAATGGATTGCGGCGCTGGAGCAGGCGATCGCGCGCGACGATCGGGCCACCATCAGGACCATCCTGAAGGACGCGGTTCCGGAATTCGGGTCGACCGCGGCCTGATCATGCAGCCTCGAGGCAAGATCGTCGTGGCGAGCCAGCATTACCCGCCTGATCCGAGCACGACGGCGGCGATCATGGCCGAGATCGCCTGCCGCATCGCCGGGGATCACGAGGTCGTGGTGTTGTCGGGCTCATCAGGCGCGTTGCCGGCCTTGCAGACCGGCCCGGGCAAGCCGCGGATAATCGCCGTCAAGAACCGGATGGCGGGCAAGGCGGCGCTGGTGCGGCGCGGCGCCTCCGAGCTGCTGTTCGCGGCGCGTACGTTTCTGGCGCTGACACGGGAGCTGAGGCGAGGTGACGTCGTGCTTACCGTCACCGCACCGTTCATGCTGCCTTACGCGGTCGCGGCGGCGGCGAGGCTGAAGGGCGCGCGCTCGGCGCTGATCATGCACGACCTCTTCCCGGACGTGCTGGTGATGGCGGGCCTGCTGAAGCCCGGTTCGATCGTGACCATGACGATGCGCGCCGCCAACAGCCTGATGTTCCGCGCGCTCAATGCCGTCATCACCATCGGCCGCGATGCGGAACGGCCGCTGCTGAGCTATTCCGGCATGACGCGGAACAAGATCCGCTTCATCCCGAACTGGGCGACGCTGGTGGCCGCACCCCGGCCGGTGACGGCGGATAATCCGTTCCGCAAACCGCTCTCGGCGGGTTTCGTTGTCGGCCTGTCGGGTAATCTCGGCTTCACCCATGATCCGGAGATCGTGTTCGAGGCGGCGCGTCTTTTGAGGGCCGAGCCTGATATCCACTTCCTGCTCTCCGGCTGGGGCATCGGCTTCGAGCGGTTGAAGCAGTTGCAGACTGAGGCGAACTTGCCCAATGTCTCCTTCGTCGGGCGGGTCGAGGATGCCGAGCTCGAGGCATTGCTGGCGGCGGCCAATCTCTGGATCATTCCGTACCGGAAGGACGTTGCGGGGGTGTCGGTGCCGAGCCGGTTCTATAATCTGCTGGCGGTCGGCCGTCCCGTGGTGCTGGTCTCGGAGCCGGAGGCCGAGGCCGCGTTGACGGTGGTGGAGAACGGGCTGGGCTGGGTGGTGACGCCGGGCCGTGCCGATCAACTGGCCGAGGCGATCCGCGCGGCGTCTCGCTCCGACGCAGTCGCGATGGCGGAGCGCGCGGTAAAAGCGGCGGCGAAATTCGATCGCGTCACCGCGATGAACGCCTATGCTGCCCTGGTCGACGAATTGTTGCGCAACCCCGAACTGGCGGAGCAACGATGAACGAGCGCAAGCCAGTCGTGCTGGTGACGGGTGCGAGCGGTTTCGTCGGCCGTCATGTCGTGCCCGCACTGGCGCGCGAGGGGTGGTCGGTCCGCCGCGCGGTGCGCAGATCGGAAGGCATGGACGACGAGGTCGTGATCGAAACGATCGGGCCTGAAACCGACTGGCAGGCGGCGCTTGAAGGCGTCGATGCCGTGGTTCATCTCGCCGCGCGGGTGCATCACAAGCACGAAGAGCATGCGGTCCAGCTCTATCGCAACGTCAACATTGCCGGCACCCTGCACCTGGCGCGCAGCGCGGCGACGGCCGGCGTGCGCCAGTTCATCTTCATCAGCACCGTTCTCGTGCACGGTCGCAGCAACGACGGCCGCGCGCCGTTCAGCGAGGACGATATCCTGACGCCGCGCGGCCTCTACGGCATGTCCAAAGCCGCGGCGGAAGCGGGCTTGAAGACGCTGGCGCGCGACAGCGCCATGATGATCTCGGTGATCAGGCCGCCGCTGGTCTATGGTGCGGGCGCCAAGGGCAATTTCGCGCTGCTGACGCGTGCAGTGAACCTCGGTCTGCCGCTGCCCTTTGCCGCGATCCGCAATCATCGCGCCTTCCTTGCCGTGCAGAACCTGTCGTCGTTCATCCTGCGCCGGCTCTCTCATCCAGATCCAGCGAGCAATTTCGAGATCTTCCTGGTGGCCGACAGGGAGCAGGTCTCGACGCCCGAGTTCATCGCGCGGCTGGCCAAGGCTGCCGGCAAGAACTCGCGGCTGTTCGGCATGCCGCAGGACCTGCTCAGCACGCTGCTGAGAGTGATGGGCCGGCAGGATACGCAGGACAGCCTGATCGGCTCGCTCGAGCTCAACCTCTCCAAGGTGACCGCGACCGGGTGGCAGCCGCCGGTGTCTCTCGACGAGGGGCTGCTGCTGGCGCTGGCGGCTCAGGACGCCTGAGGGCGCGAGAATCGGCGCAGCACGACGCCGATCGCGATTGCGCCCGCCAGCAGCGCGATCAGCGTGATCGTCGCCGAGCCGGCGCGAGCGGTGACGATGGCAAGCCCCGCGAGCACGAGATTGAGCGCGAACACCTCGCCGATCACGCGAGAGACCGTGAAGCCGTGGTCGGTGGCGCGCTGGTAGAAATGCGAGCGATGCGCCGACCAGAATTGCTCGCGCCTGGCGATGCGCCGGAACAGCGTGATGGTGGAATCCACGAGGTAATAAGCCGGCAGTAACAGCGCCGCGGCGGGCTGCCCGCGCCAGGCGAGCTCGAGCAGGCACCAGCCGAGCAAAAGGCCGATCGGCAGGCTGCCGACATCGCCCAGGAAGACTTTTGCGACCGGCTTGTTGAACGGCGCAAAGCCGAGCATGGCGCCGCACAGCGTCGCGGCGATCAGCGCGGCCGGACACGACAGATCGCCGAGCAGTGCCAGCAGCAGCAGCGTCGCGGTGACGGGCACGACTTCCGCCACCGTCATCAGATCGAGCCCGTCCATGAAGTTGACGAGGTTCAAGAACCACACGCCCGCCAGCAGGATGAGTCCGCGCTCCAGCGCGAGCGGCAGCGCCGGCACGATGCGCGCGGTCTCGGGCGTGGTGAACACGACGGCGCCGACGGCTGCGGCCTGCAGCACGAGCCGTACCAGCACCGGCAGCGACTTGACGTCGTCGGCAAATCCGACCGCGGCAATCAACACCGTCGCAGCGATCAGCGCCGGCGGAATCGCGACGTTCGCCCAGGCTGCCCAGGCTGATGCGACCAGCAGCGTCGCTGATATCACCGCGATGCCCGCACCCTGCGGGGTCGGGATGCGGTGAGAGGACCGCGCGTTGGGCCGCGCCAATGCGTAACGCTGGAGCAGGGGGCGGCTGGTCCAGGTGATGACGCCCGACACCAGCGCCGCAATCGCAACGGCAAGCAGCGATGGTATCGCGCCGAGCGCGTCGACGAACCCGTTCACTCCGGCACCCCGAGCGGCGCCGATCCCTGCGCGGCTTTCTCGGCGCTCAGGATCCAGACCAGGCCGCCGATCGCGCCGACGATGAAGTACACAGCGCCGAACAGCAGCGAGACGTTGACGCCCTCGTTCGTGGCCAACCCCGCGAAGCCGAAGGCGAGGCTCATGGTGGCCTCACGCACGCCCCAGCCGGCGATCGAGATCGGCATCATCGTGATCAGCATCACCGGCGGCACCAGCATGCAGACGTCGCTGAAGCCGACCGGCGCCGCGATCGACTGCACGACGCACCAGGCGACCACGACGGCCAGCACATGCACGGCGAGCGACAGGATCACGACGGCCGGTCCGCGCGAGCGGCTGAAGATCACTCGGTTGGCGATCACCGCACAGGCGTGAATGTGATGCGTGGCCCACCAGGTTTTCAGCCAGCGCCATTGCAGCGCGCCGAAGACCAGGAAGCCGAGACCACCCGCGAGCGCCGCGAAGTCGACGAGCAGCAGCGCGGAGCGCCCCTGCGGATCGGTGATGAGGGCGTAGCTCCAGGGCAGGCTTGCCACGATCATGATCGCGAGTGCGATCAAACCGATCGCGCGGTCGACGAAGATCGAGTAGGTCGCCGCGCGCCCGCCGGCGCCGGCGCGCGCGACGAGCCACAGCCGGACCGCATCGCCGCCGATCGCCGAGGGCAGGGTCTGGTTGAAGAACGATCCGATCACGTTGTAGCGCATGGCCCGGCCGAGCTCGAGCGGGGCGCCGCATGCGGCGCTGATCTCGCGCCAACGCAGCACGCCGACGAAGATTTGCAGGAACGTGACGGCGATCGCCAGGCCGATCCAGAACAGGCTGGTCACGGTGAAGCGCGAAAACAGTTCGGACAGATCGACCTTGCGCAGCGCCAGGTAGAGCAGCGCTCCGGAAATCAGGATCTTGGCCGTCGACAGCAGGATTCGGCGCATTTCGCCCGCATGAACAAGGGTTTTGAAGCAACCCGACGCAAGGCGCCGAATTCGGCCGCTTTGGTATGGTTTTGGCGCCGATCTTGCAATAGCGGTGATCGGGAGCCCGCATGCAGGGCGGCGGGGCTATTGCGGCCCCGTCGATGCGGAGGCTAAAGAGGCGCCGCGGGCGAAAGATCGAGCGACGGATCGGGCGAAGCGGTCCTTGGGAACAGGATAAGGGATCACCGCAGATCGTCCGGCTGCCGCAAATGCGCCGTCTAAGGTCTACAATGTTGTCAATCATCACCCGGAAGAGCTGATGCACGTCGTCGGACTTCTGGAGCTGGGTCGGACGGCGATCAAAGAATTGCTGCCGAGAGGCCTTTTGGAAACGTTCGCGGATGTCGAGGATCTGATGCGCGATACCGGCTTTGCACCGTCAACGCCGATCGCGCACGGAGTTCGTAATTTTGTCACCTGGTATCGGAACGACTTCAAGGTTTGAAATGACGATGGACAAACGCATTATCCCCCTGATCATGTGCGGCGGTGCCGGAACGCGGCTGTGGCCGGCTTCGCGCGAGGTGCGCCCCAAGCAGTTCCTGCCGCTGTTCGGCACCCGCTCGACCTTCCAGGACACGCTGTTGCGCGTCTCGGAGGCCTCGCTGTTCGATCGCCCGATCGTCATCACCAATGCGTCCTATCGCTTCATGGTGCTGGAGCAGCTCGCGGAAATCGGCATCGAGGCCGACGTGATCCTGGAGCCGATGCGGCGCGATTCCGGCCCGGCGATCGCAGCCGGTGCGGTGTTCGCGCAGAACCGCGCGAGTGAGGCGATCGTGCTCGCGCTCGCCGCCGACCACGTGGTGCAGGATAATGCCGCGTTCGTCGTGGCGTGCCGCCAAGGGCTTACCGCCGCAAGCGCCGGGCGCATCGTCACGTTCGGCGTCAAGCCGGAGCGGCCGGCGACCGAATACGGCTATATCAGCCCGGGCGAGGTCATCTCCGGTGAGGTGCACGCGGTCGCGCGCTTCGTCGAGAAGCCGGATGCGGTGAAGGCGGCCGACTACGTCAATTCCGGCTATCTCTGGAACAGCGGCAATTTCATGTTCCCTGCCGCCGTCCTGCTCGACGAATACCGCAAGGTCGATGCGGCAAGCGTGGAGGCGATTTCCGATGCCGTGAGCAATGCCGGCCGCGATCTCGGCTTCGTGACGCTGGAGCCCGAGGCGTTCGGCGCGGCCAAGGCGATCTCGATCGACTATGCGGTGATGGAGAAGACCGCGCGCGCCGCGGTCGTGCCGGTGTCGTGCGGCTGGTCCGACGTCGGCTCCTGGCACGCAGTGTGGGAATTGTCGGACAAGGACGCCCAAGGCAATGCTTCGCACGGCGCCGCCGTGTTCGAGGATTCCCGCAACTGCAACGTCACCACCGATGCTGCGCTGGTCGCGCTCGAAGGCGTCGACGATCTCATTGTGGTCGCGACCGCCGATGCCGTTCTGGTCTCGCGCCAGAAGGATGCCAACGGGCTCAAGCGGCTGGTCACAAAACTCAAGGCGGTCGCGCCGAAGGTCACCGAGGAGCATCTCAAGGTGCATCGGCCCTGGGGCAGCTACCAATCGGTCGACAATGGCGAGCGCCATCAGGTCAAGCGCATCGTGGTGAAGCCGGGCGGACGTCTGTCGCTGCAGAAGCACCATCATCGCGCCGAGCACTGGATCGTGGTCCGCGGCACCGCCCGCGTCACCGTCAACGAGACCGTCAAAAGCGTGCACGAGAACGAGTCGATCTATATCCCGATGGGCGCGGTGCACCGGATGGAGAACCCCGGTAAAATCATGCTGGAGCTGATCGAGGTCCAGACGGGAAGCTATCTCGGGGAAGACGACATCATCCGGATTGAAGACGATTATCAAAGGTCGTAACCAGCACACTCCGAATCACGCGACCCGGGCCAAAAGGATGGTCTCTTTCAGAGGCTTAAGGCCCGGGAAACGTGTAACTTTTTGAATCAAATCGTGTCCGGACCGCTAGCTCCGCATTCGCCACAAATGTGGCGTCCGTGCTAGAAGCGCCTCGGGGATTTGCGTTGAATCGGGGTTTGCTCAAATGAGTTCCACAGGATCTGCACCGCCAAAGGCCGGCTTGCGCGTCGGCGTCATTGGCGCCGGCGTGATGGGCAGCAACCACGCGCGCGTGCTCGCGGGTCTTCCCGGCGTCAACCTCGTCGGCGTCGTCGATCCTTCGCCGGCACATCGCACGCGGGCGATGGAGCTTGCCAATTGCGCGAGCTTCGAGACGCTCGACCAGCTGCTGGCCGAAGGCGTCGATGCCGTCACCATCGCGGCGCCGACCCATCTGCATCATGAGGTCTCGCTCGCCTGCATCGCCAAGAACATCCACGTGCTGGTCGAGAAGCCGATTGCGTCCACGGTCGCGGAAGGCCGCGAGATCGTCACGGCTGCGCAAAAAGCCGGCGTGACGCTGATGGTCGGCCATGTCGAGCGCTTCAATCCAGCGGTCGCGGCCGTCAAGCAGGCGATCGCGGGCGAGGATATTCTGTCGATCGCGATCACGCGCGTCGGCCCATTCCCGCCGCGCATGTCCAATGTCGGTGTCGTTATCGATCTCGCCGTGCACGACATCGATCTAATCCGCTGGTTCACCGAATCCGACATCGTCGAGGTGCAGCCGCAATTGTCGAGTGCGGTCGCCGAGCGCGAGGATATCGCACTCTTGCAGTTCCGCACCGCCAACGGCGTGCTCGCGCACATCAACACCAACTGGCTGACGCCGTTCAAGGCGCGCAGCGTCACGGTCGCGACCCGCGGCAAATACGTGATGGGCGATCTCTTGACGCGCCAGGTCACCGAATGCTTCGGCTTCAAGCCTGACGGCAGCTATTCGATGCGGCATCTGCCGGTCGGCCATGACGAGCCGCTCCGCGCCGAGCTGATCGCGTTCCTCAAGGCCGTGCGCAACAGCGAGACGCCGGCGGTCACCGGCGACGAAGGCGTCGCCAGCCTCGAGATCGCGACGCAGTGCCTGGAAACGCCGTCCCGCCCCGCGGCCACGTCGGCCCGCAAGGGTCCGCGCCGCGTCGCCGGCTGAACTCTTCCATGTCGACCAGCCAAGAAGGCGCCATGAACCAGCATCTGCGTTCCGAACCCATTCCCTTCATCGATGTCGCCTCGCAGCGCCGCCGACTTGGCGATTCGCTCGATGCCGCCGTGACGCGCGTTCTCGATCATTGTCAGTTCGTCAACGGCCCTGAAGTCGCCGAGCTCGAGAAGCAGCTTGCGGCTTATTGCGGCGCCAAGCACGTCATCGGCTGCGCCAGCGGCACCGATGCGATCCTGATGGTGATGATGGCGAAGAATGTCGGGCCGGGCGACGCCGTGCTGTGTCCGTCCTTCACCTTCATCGCGACGGCTTCGCCGGTGGCGCGGACCGGCGCGACGCCGGTTTATGTCGATGTCGACGAATCGACCTTCAACATGAGCCCGGAATCGCTCAAGCGCGGCATCGCGACCGCCCGCAAGGCCGGCCTCAAGCCGGTCGCGATCATTCCGGTTGATTTGTTCGGACAGCCGGCCGATCACGACGCCATCGCCGAGATCGCCAGGGCCGAAGGCCTGTTCGTGCTCGACGACGCCGCGCAGGGCTTTGGCGCGAGCTACAAGGGCCGCAAGCTCGGCACCTTCGGGCTCGCCACCGCGACCAGCTTCTTCCCCGCAAAGCCGCTCGGCTGCTTCGGCGACGGCGGCGCGATCTTCACCGATGACGACGAACTCGCGGCGACGCTGCGCAGCATCCGCGTGCATGGACAGGGCGTCGACAAATACGACAACGTCCGCCTCGGCCTGACCGGCCGGCTCGACACCATGCAGGCCGCGATCCTGATCGAGAAGCTGAAGATCTTCGACGACGAGATCGCAGCCCGCAACAAGGTCGCCGAGCGCTACGCACGCGGACTCAGCAACGTGGTCACCGTGCCGCGCGTTGCTCCCGGCAACACGTCGGTCTGGGCGCAGTACACGATCCGCCTCCCTGAAGGCACCGACCGCGACGGCTTTACCGCCGCGCTGAAGGCCCAGGGCGTGCCGACCGCGATCTATTACGGCAAGTCGATGCATCAGCAGACGGCCTACAAGCAGCACCCGGTCGCCGAGGGCGGCCTGCCGGGCTGCGAGAGCCTGTCGCAGGACGTCATCAGCCTGCCGATGCATGCCTATCTGACCGAAGCCGATCAGGAGCGAATCATCGCGGCCGTGCGCGGTGCGCTTTCGACCTGATTTCGCTGTTCTTAACCCTCTCCCCTTGTGGGAGAGGGTGGCTCGCCGCAGAGCGGCGAGACAGGGGGCGGGGGGGGGTCCGCCCCGCGACCTGCGGTGGGCCGCCCCCCCCCCCCCCCGCGCG
>NZ_JBVVPN010000003.1:231896-240184 GCF_055811035.1 Bradyrhizobium sp. MI1.10 | reverse complement strand
GGGGGCGGGGGGGGGGGCTCCCCCCCCGTGCCCCCCCTCCCCCCCCCCCGCCGGGGGGGGGCGCGGGGGCCCCCCCCCCCCCGCCCCCCCCACGGGGGCGGGGGCTCTCTCCGCATCGAAAGCTGGGAGAGAGACCCCTCACCCCCAATGAGCTTGTGTCTACTCGCGGCGCTGCCCTCTCCCGCAAGGGGAGAGGGCACAGCAATGCGCATCGCAAGATGCAATCGACCTCTGTTCGATAAGTCTCTAAAACAGACGCATGCTCGGACGTATCTTCACGGTTGGTGGTTACACGCTGCTCTCGCGGCTGACGGGGTTTGCCCGCGACATCATGCTCGCGGCGATTCTCGGCGCCGGCCCCGTGGCCGACGCCTTTTTCGTGGCGCTGCGGCTGCCCAATCATTTCCGTGCGATCTTTGCCGAGGGCGCCTTCAACGCCGCCTGGGTGCCGGCTTACGCGCACGTCCATGGCGAGCGCGGGGAGGGAGCGGCAAAATTGTTCGCCGATCGCATCTTCACGCTGCTGCTGGCCTCGCAGGTGGTGCTGCTGATCGTCGCCTGGCTGTTCATGCCGCAGGCCATGAGCATTTTGGCGCCGGGCTTTTCCGAGGACGCCGAACAGCGCAAGCTCGCGATCGAGCTGACCCGTATCACCTTTCCTTATCTGCTGCTGATCACGCTGGTGACGCTCTATGGCGGCATGCTCAACGTGATGCAGCGCTTTGCGAGCGCCGCAGCCGCGTCGATCTTTCTCAACATCTCGATGATGATGACGCTGGCGCTCGCCGCCTGGTTTCCCAGCGCGGGCCACGCCGCCGCCTGGGGTGTCCTCATCTCTGGCTTTTTGCAGTATTTCTTGCTCGCCGGCGATCTCGCCCGCCATGGCGGCTTGCCGCGCTTTGCGCCGCTCAAGCTCGACGAAGACGTCCGCGGCTTCTTCAAGGCGCTTGGGCCGGCGACGCTGGGCTCTATGGGCACGCAACTTGCGCTGTTTGCCGATACCATCATCGCGACTTTCCTGCCGGCGGGCGCGCTGTCGGCGCTGTACTATGCCGACCGTCTCAACCAGCTCCCGATCGGCGTGATCGGCATTGCCATCGGCACGGTGCTGCTGCCGGAGATGTCGCGGCGGATCACAGCCAACGACCATGACGGAGCGATGAAGGCGCAGCGCCGTGCGTTCGATTTCACGCTGCTGTTCTCGGTGCCGTTTGTCGCCGCCTTCCTCACCGTGCCCGACGCGATCATGCGCGCGCTGTTCGCCCGCGGTGCGTTCTCGAAAGCCGATGCCGCCGCTGCCGGCGCCACGCTCGCGGCCTATGCCATCGGTCTGATCCCCTTCGTGCTGATCCGCAGCGCGGTCGCAACCTTCTATGCGCGCAAGGACACGGCGACGCCGGTGCGGGCGTCGCTGACCGGGATCGCGGTCAACGTCGCCTTGAAAATTGCCTTAATGGGATCGCTGGCCCAGATCGGCCTTGCGCTAGCAACCGCCGTCGGCGTCTGGACCAACCTGCTGCTGGTGCTGTTCTTCGCGGTGCGGCGAGGCTTTCTCGTGCCGGACCGCGCGTGGCTATTGTCGCTCGCCAAATTCCTGCTGACGGGGCTCATCCTGGCCGCCGCCTTCTGGCTCATCGCGCGCTTCGGCGGTCCTTCGTTGGGCTCGATGCACTTCCGAGACGAATTGACGCTGCTTCTGCTGGCCGTCGGGGGCACGATCGTTTATGCGCTCGCCATCCTCGCGCTGTTCGGCCGCCGCTGGCTGGTCTCGCTGGTGCGGCGTTAGCTTTTTCACATTTTCAACGCATTGACGGCTCGCCCTTGTCGGCACGGGCTAGTCTCGATCGTCCTTGGATGGACACATCTCGGAAGTGCGGCGGATGGACCCTGCACAATTGACGTGATGCCGTCCACCTCGAGCCGGCAAAAATCGAACCAGGAGTACTGTTTATGAGGATCACCGTCGAAACCAACGTAGCAGCCCCCATCGATCAGGTCTGGCGCGCTTATACGACGCCGGCCGACATCATGAAGTGGAACGCCGCGTCCGACGACTGGCATACGACCAAGGCGACCGTCGATCTGCGAGAAGGCGGTGTCTTCTCATCTCGCATGGAGGCCAAGGACGGCAGCATGGGTTTTGACTTCGCCGGTACCTACACGAAAATCATCGAGCACAAGCGGATCGAATACGGATTTGGCGAGCGAAAAGCCGAAGTCGAGTTTGTGCCCGGCCCGAAGGGCGTTCTCGTCCGCGTGGTCTTCGATGGCGAATCGACGCATTCGGTGGAGCAGCAGCAAGGCGGTTGGCAGGCAATCCTCGACAATTTCGCACGATACGTGGAAGCGAAGCAGAAGAAGTCGTGAAGGGCGTTGACGGGCGTCGTCGGCTTCGGCGCCCGGCACCCTCAGATAGGGACTCGCCTCCAGGATGCAGCGAACCTCTACACATCTCTTGATTTTGCGCGATTGCTGTGGTAATCGCGTCGCATGATCAAATCAGTGCGCAAACTCAACCGCAACCACATGACCCGCTTCGGCTGGGCCGTGGAAGGAGTCGTGCGCTAGGAATTCGACGACGACATCTTTTCACCAGGCCCCGCCGGCATCGGACGGGGCCTTTTGTTTGGCCACGCTCCCTGCCGGCACAACAGCAGGAGCATGCGATGCCACCCCAACAGACGAACATCACTTCCGAGACGGAGAGGCTCCCCCTCGAACTTGCATCGACGCGCAGCATCCTAGGCTTGCTCGCGCAATACTGGCGTGCGCTCCAGGACTGGCGCTGGCGGCAGGGTCCACACATCGCCTTGCAGGACCTGAGTGACAGGGAGCTGATGGATATCGGCCTAACGCGTGGCGAGATTGACAGCATCGCGCCCGAACGCGCCATCGCGAGGCTGAGAGATAATGCGAGGACCCTGTGGGGCCGCGGTGGGATGTGACAGACCAGCGGTCCTGCCGACCTTCGCAGCGACACAGGAGAGGAGGCGACCATGATGTCGCATGCGCCGGGTGCCCCGGCGGACTTGGAAATCCGCCGATTGACTGTCGATGATCTCCACCTCTTTCGCGACATTCGCGCGGAGGCGCTTCGGACGCACCCTCAAACATTTGGTTCTGCTGAAGAGGACGAGGGCGGAGAGGCGATGCTGACTGCCTATCGGCATTGGCTCAGCGGAGCTATCCTTGGCGCCTTCTGGCGGGGAAATCTGATCGGAGTCGCGGGCTTCTACGTGTCGCCAGCTCTTCGGTCGCAGCACAGGGGTCACATCTTCACGGTTTACGTGAGGGAAGATGGCCGAGGTCAAGGAATCGGAGATCGACTCATCAAGGAGCTTCTTGCCCATGCCGAGGGATGCGTCGAGCAGGTACATCTTGAGGTCCTGCTCGAAGCAACCGCTGCAATCAGGACCTACAAGCGTAATGGATTCGAGGTCTACGGCACGGATCCCGCTGCAGTCCGTATAGGTCATATCACGTATGACAAATACCTCATGGTCAGGAAATTCAGCCATTGAGGGGCGGGCTCGCTCGAAGCCCCCGAGGGCGGCTTCGAATCATCGGCCTTGACAGGCACGGCCCGCCTAAACCCGTTTGCCTTGCCAGTTTTTCCACGGCAATATGCCGGCAAAACAACCATGAGAAACGGGACGAGAAAATGGCGGCTCCCATCAAGTTCGGCGTTGGCCAAAGTGTGTTGCGCAAGGAGGATGACGCGCTTATTCGCGGCAAGGGCCGCTATACCGACGATTATGCGCCGCAGGCCGCTTTGCGCTGCCTGATGCTGCGCTCGCCGCATGCGCATGCCAAATACACCATCGATGCGAGCCGCGCCCGCACCCTTCCCGGCGTCGCGCTGATCCTGACCGCCGATGAGGTCAAGGATCTCGGCAATCTGCCGTGCCTGTTCAATCTCGAGACCGACCCGTTCAAGGGCCCGCCTTACCCAATCCTCGCCAAGGACGAGGTGCGCCATGTCGGCGATTCCATCGCCTTCGTCGTCGCCGAGACCATCGACCAGGCCCGCGACGCGATCGAGGCGATCGACGTCAAATGGAGCCCGCTGCCGGCGGTGACCGGGGTCGTCAATGCCGTGAAGAAGGGCGCAGCCTTGGTCTGGCCGGACAAGCCCGGCAACGTGCTGTTCGACGTCTCGATCGGCGACAAGAAAGCGACCGAAGCGGCCTTTGCCAAAGCGCATGCGGTGGCCGAGATCTCCATCGTCAATCCGCGCGTGGTGGCGAACTTCATCGAGACGCGCGCGGCAGTGTGCGAATACGACGCCAGGCGCGACCATCTGACGTTGACGGTCGGCAGCCAGGGCAGCCATCGGCTGCGCGACATCCTCTGCCAGAATGTGCTCAACATTCCGACCGACAAGATGCGGGTGATCTGCCCCGACGTCGGCGGCGGCTTCGGCACCAAGCTGTTTCCCTATCGGGAATATGCCCTGTTGGCAGTCGCCGCGCGAAAGCTGAAGAAGGCGGTGAAATGGGCGGCCGACCGCACCGAGCATTTCATGGGCGACGCGCAGGGCCGCGACAACGTCACCACCGCGAAAATGGCGCTGGCCGAGGACGGCAAATTCCTCGCGATGGATTGCGACCTCATGGGCGACATGGGCGCGTATCTGTCGACCTTCGGGCCCTATATCCCGCATGGCGGCGCCGGCATGCTGCCGGGCCTCTACGACATCCAGGCGTTCCACTGCCGTGTGCGCACCATCTTCACCAACAGCGTGCCGGTCGATGCCTATCGCGGCGCCGGGCGGCCCGAGGCTGCTTACGTCATCGAACGTCTGGTGGACGCCTGCGCGCGAAAACTCGACATGACGCCGGATGCCATCCGCCGCAAGAATTTCATTCAGCCGAAGGCGCTGCCCTACAAGACCGCGACCGGAAAGGTCTACGATTCCGGCGACTTCGCTGCGCATCTGAAGCGCGCGATGGAGATCGCCGAGTGGAAGGAGTTTGGCAAGCGCGCCAAGGCGGCCAAGAAGAACGGCCTGATCCGTGGCATCGGACTTGCGAGCTATGTCGAGGTGTGCGGCACCATGGGCGAGGAGACCGCCAATGTGCGGATGGACCCCAATGGCGATATCACCGTCCTGATCGGCACCCAGTCGAGCGGGCAGGGCCATCAGACCGCCTATGCGCAGATCGTCGCCGAGCAGTTCGGCGTCGCGCCCGAGCGCGTGCACGTCCACCAGGGCGATACCGACATGATCGCCACCGGTCTCGGCACCGGCGGCTCGGCTTCGATTCCGTCAGGCGGTGTCAGCGTTGAACGTGCGACCCGCGAGCTCGGCGCGCGTCTCAAGGAGATCGCGGCGCAGGCATTGGAAGCCAGCGCCGGCGACCTCGAGATCACCGATGGCCTGGTGCGCATCGCCGGCACCGACCGTTCGATCTCGTTCGCCGATCTTGCCAAGCGTCCTGGCGTCGATCCATCGAAGCTCAATGCGAGCGCGACCTTTGCCAGCGCCGATGGCACCTATCCGAACGGCACCCATGTCGCGGAGGTCGAGATCGATCCGGCCACTGGCATCATCAAAATCGTCAACTACGTGATCGTCGACGATTTCGGCATGACGCTCAATCCGCTGCTGCTGGCGGGCCAGGTCCATGGCGGCGCGATGCAGGGCATCGGCCAGGCGCTGATGGAACAGGTGGTCTATGGCGCGGGCGACGGCCAGCTCGTCACCGCGACCTTCATGGACTATGCGCTGCCGCGCGCGGCGGACGGGCCGGACTTCGTGTTCGAGACGGCCAACGTCCCCTGCAAGACCAATCCGCTGGGGGTGAAGGGCGCGGGCGAGGCCGGTGCCATCGGGTCCTGCCCGGCCGTCGTCAATGCCATCGTCGACGGGCTCTGGCGCGAATACAAGATCGACCACATCGATATGCCGGCGACCCCGGAGCGGGTGTGGATCGCCGTCAACGAGCACCATCGCCGTCACAGCCTGTGACAATTTTTCACGGAATGAAGTCTGCCAAGCGGTGTTGGCCCCATTGAGGGGTCGGCACGATCGTGCAGCACGGCGATCCTGCATCAAGGCAATTCTGCATCAAGGAAAGGGACTTTGCGAATGAAGCGAGTGTTGGTTGTTGGGGGCGCGCTCCTGCTCGGCATGGGCGCGGTTTGGGCACAACAGGACTCCGTCAAGGAGGTCCAGACCCTGATGAAGGGCAACGGCAAGAACGCCGGCGCGGTTGCGGCGATGGTGAAGGGCGAAAAGCCCTACGACCAGGCCACGGTGGACAGCGCGCTGGCACAGTTCGAGGACACCGCCAAGAAGTTGCCGAATCTGTTTCCAGCGAGCGCAAAGGGCATGAAGCCCGAGGGCGACTACAGCGCCTCGCCGAAGGTCTGGGAGGACAAGGCCGGATTCGATGCCAAGGTCGCGAGCTTCGCCAAGGTCGTTGGCGAGGCCAAGGGCAAGATCAAGGATTTGGACTCGCTCAAGGCGAATTTCCCCGCGGTCGGCAAGGAATGCGGCGGCTGCCACGAGACGTTTCGCGTGAAGAACGGTTGAGGCAAGAAAAAGATTCGTAGCCCGGATGGAGCGCAGCGCAATGCGGGAATCCACACGAGCTGACAGACTGCCCCGGATTGCGCTTCGCTCCATCCGGGCTACTGGGAATCAAGAAGGGCGGCCCTGCGAAAGCAGCCGCCCTTTTTATTGCGTCGCGTGTCGCCGCTGGAAATTCTATCCGCAAGGCCTGACGGATCGCTGCCGAAGCAGTTATCTTTGCTCCAACCGCCGCGGCATTGGCGTGAGCTTTTGACGCCGACGCATCCCGCTCCTGACTCATGCAGGACATCAGGAGTTCCAACCCGCGGCGAGCACCTCAATCAGCAACAGCGAGACAAGCCATGGTCAAACCGTTCCCGTCGAAGACGCACATCGGCAACCATATGCTGCATCCGGAAACGCTGATGCTGACCTATGGCTACGATCCGCAATTGTCGGAAGGCGCGGTCAAGCCGCCGGTGTTCCTGACCTCGACCTTCGTGTTCAAGACGGCCGAGGACGGCCAGGACTTCTTCGATTTCGTCTCCGGCCGGCGCGAGCCGCCGGAAGGGATGGGCGCGGGCCTAGTCTATTCGCGCTTCAATCACCCCAACAGCGAAATCGTCGAGGACAGGCTCGCGATCTACGAGCGCACCGAGAGCTGCGCGCTGTTCTCGTCGGGTATGGCGGCGATCGCGACCACGATCCTGGCGTTCGTCCGCCCCGGCGATGTCATTCTGCACTCCCAGCCGCTCTACGGCGGGACGGAAACCCTGCTGACGAATACGCTTGCGCGTCTGTCGATCGGCGCCGTCGGTTTTGCCGATGGCGTCGACGAAGCCGTGGTCAGTCAGGCCGCGGAGGAGGCCATGCGCAAGGGCCGCGTCTCGATGATCCTGATCGAAACCCCGGCGAACCCGACCAACGGGCTGGTCGATGTCGCGATGATGCGGCGTGTCGCCGAGACCATCGGAAAGGCGCAAGGACACGTTCCGATCATCGCCTGTGACAATACGCTGCTCGGACCGGTGTTTCAGCGGCCGATCGAGCACGGCGCCGATATTTCACTGTACTCGCTCACGAAATATGTCGGCGGTCATTCCGATCTGATCGCGGGCGCCGCGCTCGGCGCCAAGGCGGTCGTGAAAGGCATCAAGGCGCTGCGGGGCGCCATCGGCACCCAGCTCGATCCGCATTCCTGCTGGATGATCAACCGCTCGCTCGAGACGCTGAGCCTGCGCATGGAAAAGGCGGATGCGAATGCGCGCCTCGTGGCGGACTATCTGCGCGATCATCCCAAAGTGGCCAAGGTGCACTATCTCGGTCATCACGAGGCGGCGTCGCCGGTGGGACTTGTGTTCGCGCGGCAATGCTCAGGGGCGGGGTCCACGTTCTCGTTCGACATCGTCGGCGGCAAGGCCGCGGCCATGAAGTTCCTCAACGCGCTGCAGATCCTCAAATTGGCGGTGAGCCTCGGTGGAACGGAGTCGCTTGCGAGTCTGCCTGCCACCATGACTCATTCCGGCGTTCCCGCCGACATCCGTCGGAAGATCGGCGTGCTCGATTCCACAATCCGGCTGTCGATCGGCATCGAACACCCGTCGGATTTGATCGCCGACCTCGCGCAGGCGCTGAACGCGGCCGAACCTGACGTGTGACGCCTGCGCCAGCGGCGTAGCCGGGGATACCCGAGCGGTCGGTCCGTGCCGGGGTGGGCGGGGCGCCCACCCGGGGCCGGGGATGGAAAAAGGGGGGGGGGGGGGGGGGGGGG
>NZ_JBVVPN010000003.1:215260-231886 GCF_055811035.1 Bradyrhizobium sp. MI1.10 | reverse complement strand
GGCCCCCGGGGCGCGGGCGGGGGCGGGCCCCCGCCCGGGGGGGGGGGCCGGCCCGGGGGGGGGGCGCCCCCGGGGGGGCCTCCGCCCCCCCCGGGGGGGGGGGGCCCCCCCCCCCCCCCTTTTGCTGGTCTGTGCGAAGTTTACTTCGTCACCTGACCGCGGATCTCGCCGCCCGGATTGGCCGCGGTGTGGATGTTGACGTAGAGCTTGCCGCCGAGCAGATCGGCGGCCTGCGCGTCGGTCAGAGTCGCCGAGCCTTCGGCCGGGCTGGTGGCAGCGCCTGGGATCGGGATCGCGACGCCGGCGTTCTTGCCGGGCTCGGCAGGTCCGTGGAAATGCGCGGCGGTGGCAGGGCCGGACAGGCCGGAATAGGTGACCTTCCAGGACAGCTTCTTGCTGGCGGCGTCGTAGTCCAGATCAGCCGTTCCGGTGCCGCTGCTGGTCGTTGCGGGGACCTCGGACTTGGCGTCGAGTGTTGCTTTCAGCTTTTCCGCGCTGGCCGAACCCGCGAAAGCAACGGCGCCAAGCACTGACATGGCGATGACGATCTTGTTCATGATTTCTCTCCCTGCTGAACCCGTTTGGGCTGCCAAACTTCCAACAGCCGGCATTTCAGTTTATTCCCGTTTCTGGCGGCGGGGGGCTAAATTCTTCGTGGCTGGAGCGGCGAAGACATCGATCATAAGCTTCGCCGCGACCAGGAAAGGACCGCATGTTGCGACGAACAATCTCCGTGGCGCTGCTCGCCGCACTCGCCGCAGCCGGCGTCTATTGGTGGCTCAGCGCGCCGGTGGTGGCGGCCGCCGGCACCGCGCCTGCCCGCGTCCCTGATCTTGCCAATGGCCAGGTGATGTTCAACGCCGGCGGCTGCGCCTCATGCCATGCCGTCCCCGACCAGCCCGATCGTCTCAGGCTCGGCGGCGGCGTCGCGATCAAGTCGCCGTTCGGAACGTTCTACGCGCCGAATATCTCGTCCGATCCGATGGACGGCATCGGCAAATGGAGCGAGGCCGAATTCGTCAACGCGGTGATGCACGGGGTCGCGCCGGACGGGCGGCATTATTTTCCGGCCTTTCCCTACACGTCCTATCAGCACGCCAGGCGCGAGGACGTGCTCGATCTCTTTGCCTATCTGAAAACGCTGCCGGCCGTTGCAGGCAAGGTGCGCGACCACGACGTGCGCTTTCCGTTCAACATCCGGCGCAACGTCGGCATCTGGAAGTTCCTGTTCATGGACGGCAAACCCTTCGTCGCCGACAGCGCGAAGTCGCCGCAGTGGAATCGCGGCGCCTATCTCGTCAACAGTTTTGGCCATTGCGCGGAATGCCACAGCCCGCGCAACGCGCTTGGCGGCATCATCGCCGGACAACGCTTCGCCGGCGGTCCCAATCCGGAAGGCGAGGGATGGGTCCCCAACATCACCCAGAAGGGCATTGGCGAGTGGAGCGCGAAGGATATTGCCTATTTCCTGAAGACCGGCGAATTGCCCGACGGCGACAGCGTCGGCGGCGCGATGACGCGGGTGATCAAGAACACCTCGCAATTGCCGGACGACGATCTCGCGGCGATGGCGGACTATCTCAAATCGCTGCCGCCGGTGGACGGTCCGCCGCGTCCCAAGCGCAAGGAGGGCGGCGCCTGATCAGGCCCGCCCTTTTCCGGACGGTCAACTCGCGCCAAACGCCTTGAAGGTGATGATGGTGAGGGTGTCCTGGATGCCGGGCAGCACCTGCACCTTCTCGTTGACGAAGTGGCCGATATCGGTGTCGTTGTCGACGTAGAACTTCACCAGCAGGTCGTATTGACCGGCCGTGGAATAGATCTCGGAGGCGATCTCGGCTTCGGCAAGCGCATTGGCGACCACATAGGATTGGCCGAGCTTGCATTTGATCTGGACGAAAAAGGGAACCATCGCGGTCACTCCGAAAGCATATCTGGCGGCTAATAGGCCAAACCCGGCCGGATTTAGCAAGCGAACTTGCTGGGTTGAGGCAGGCGCGCTAGGACGGGCCATGGCTTCGAAAACGCGGAAAATCGCCCCATGACGACGCCCGTCGCGCTGACCATTGCCGGCTCCGATTCGAGCGGCGGCGCCGGCATCCAGGCCGACCTGAAGACCTTTGCTGCGCTTGGCGTCTTTGGCGCTTCCGCCATCACGGCGCTGACCGCGCAGAACACCCGCGGCGTCACCGGCATTCACGCGGTGCCCGCCGAATTCGTCACCGCGCAGATCGACGCGGTGTTTTCCGATCTCGAGGTCGGCGCGGTCAAGATCGGGATGGTGGCGCAAGCCGCCAGCATCGATGCGATCGCGGCCGCGCTGTCGCGCTGGGCACCCCGGCATGTCGTGCTCGATCCCGTGATGGTGGCGACATCGGGTGATCGCCTGCTCGCGTCCGAAGCCGTCGACGCGCTGCGCATCAAACTGATGCCGCTGGCCTCGGTGATCACACCCAATCTGCCCGAGGCCGCGGCTCTGCTCGACGAACCGGTCGCGGCCAGCGAGGCTGAGATCGAGAGCCAGGGGCGCCGACTGCTGGCGCTCGGTTGCCGGGCAGTCCTGATCAAGGGCGGGCACGGCGAGGGCGCCGAGAGCATCGACTATCTCGTCGATGCCAGCACCACGATCGCGCTCGGCGCGCCGCGCGTTGCCACTCGCAACACACATGGCACCGGCTGCTCGCTGTCCTCGGCGGTCGCCGCCGGGCTCGCCAGGGGCGAGGATCTCGAGCACGCCGTGCGCAACGCCAAGACCTGGATCAGCGCGGCGATCGCGGCCGCCGACCGCTTCAGCGTCGGTCACGGCCACGGCCCGATCCATCATTTCCACAAATTTTACTGACGCCGCTCGCGAGCGCGCCGCAGTTCCGGGTTCTTGCGGAGGGCGCTGAGGCGCCATGTCGCCTGATTGTCGCATGCGACTGATATTCGCGGGGTGGGCGAGGCAAGCGCGATTCGTATCCGAAGGTGCCTCAAAGGTTCAATTGGTCATCCCCCTGTCACGGGACATTGTTACAGGCTGGCGCATGGGAAGTTACGATGTGAGTGACGAGAGCCCGGAGCGGCGCTTTCGCACGTTGTTCATCTCCGACGTTCATCTCGGAGCCCGCGGTTCTCAAGCCGACCTTCTGCTCGACTTCCTGCGTTTCCATGATGCCGACACGATCTATCTCGTCGGCGACATCGTCGACGGCTGGGCGCTGAAATCGAGCTGGCATTGGCCGCAATCGCATAACGACCTGGTCCAGAAGCTTTTGCGCAAGGCGCGCAAGGGCGCCAAGGTGATCTACATCCCCGGCAATCACGACGAGTTCCTGCGCAACTATTACGGCACGCATTTCGGCGGCATCGACGTGGTCGAGAACACCGTCCACACCGGTGCGGACGGCAAGCGCTATCTCGTCATCCACGGCGACATCTTCGACCTCGTGGTGCAGAACGCACGCTGGCTCGCCCATCTCGGCGACAAGGCCTACGACTTCGCGATCCAGCTCAATCGCTTTGTCAACTTCTTCCGGCGCATGTTCAAGGTGCCCTATTGGTCGCTGTCGCAATGGGCGAAGCAGAAAGTCAAGAACGCCGTCAACTATATCGGCGCGTTCGAGCAGGCGCTCGCCGCCGAGGCGCGGCGCCACGATGCCGACGGCGTGATCTGCGGCCACATCCATTACGCGGTGATCCGCGACGAGGGCGGTATCCGCTACATGAACTGCGGTGACTGGGTCGAGAGCTGCACGGCGCTGGTCGAGCACGACGACGGCCATTTCGAGATCATCACCTGGGCGGACCAGGCCGAGAAGCCGGCACAGGTCCCGCAGGTTGCAGCCAGAGCTGCATGACAAGGGCAGCCTGATGCGCATCCTGGTCGCGACCGACGCCTGGCACCCGCAAGTCAACGGTGTGGTTCGGACGCTGACCAAGCTTGCCGACGCCGCCAAAAGTCTCGACGTCGAATTCTCGTTCCTGACGCCGCAATCGTTCCGCACCTTTGCGATGCCGAGCTATCGTGACGTGCGGCTGGCCATGCCGCGCCCGGGCAGAATCGCGAAGCTGATCGAAGAGGCGCATCCGGACAGCATCCACATCGCGACCGAGGGGCCGATCGGCCTGATGGTCCGCCGCTATTGCCGCCAGCGCAAGCTACCCTTCACGACCAGCTTCCACACCCGCTTTCCCGAATATGTCCGCGCCCGCGTGCCGGTGCCGGGCTCGCTGATCTGGCGGGCGCTGCGCCGATTCCACAGCCCCAGCCGCGCCGTGATGGCGGCAACGCCGGCGCTTGCCTGCGAGCTGACCGAGCGCGGCTTCGACAACGTCGTGCTGTGGCCGCGCGGCGTCGACACCCATTTGTTCCATCCCCGCGCGATTGATCTGTGCCTGCCGGCACCGGTGTTCCTCTCGGTCGGCAGGGTGGCGGTGGAGAAGAATCTCGAGGCGTTCCTCGATCTCGACCTGCCCGGCACCAAGGTAATCGTCGGCGATGGTCCGGCGCGTGTCGCGCTGGAAGAGGCCTATCCGGACGCGATCTTTCTCGGCGAAAAGCACGGCGAGGAGCTGGCGGACATCTACGCGGCCGCCGATGTCTTCGTGTTTCCGAGCAAGACCGACACGTTCGGCCTGGTCCTGCTCGAAGCGCTGGCGAGCGGCCTGCCGGTTGCGGCGTTTCCGGTGAAGGGGCCCCGCGACGTGATCGGCGATGCGCCGGTCGGCGCGCTCGATCACGATCTGCGCAGCGCCTGCTTCGCCGCGCTGGACATCTCCCGGCAGGACTGCGTCGAATTCGCCGCCAACTACACCTGGGAGGCCTCGGCCCGGGCTTTTATCGACAGCATTTTGGCGGTCGGCGCGGTGCTGCCGGGCCGGAACGGGGGGGAGCCGGCGCGATTCGTCGCCTGAGGCCCCAGAATGCTCGCGCGGAGATGCCTTGCCCGCGCCTCATCCGCCGCGATAACATCGGGCATGACAGAACAGCTCCTCCCGATCGGCCCTGCCGATATCGATGCCGCAGCCCGCGTGATCGCACCCTTCGCCGTCCGCACCCCGCTGTTGTCCTTTCCCGTGCTCAACGAACGCGTCGGCGCAAAGGTCTATCTCAAGCCGGAGATGCTCCAGCGCACCGGCTCGTTCAAGTTCCGCGGTGCCTTCAATAAGGTCGCCTCGATCCCGCAGGACAAGCGCGCCGGCGGCGTGGTCGCGTTCTCCTCCGGAAACCATGCCCAAGGCGTGGCGGCGGCGGCAAAAATTCTCGACATGCAGGCGACCATCGTGATGCCGGCGGATGCGCCGTTGTCGAAGCGCGAGCGCACCAAATCGTATGGTGCCGAAGTCGTGCTGTACGACCGCGACCGCGACGACCGCGAGGCGATCTCGCGCGGCATCGCCGAGAAGCGCGGTGCGACGCTGGTCAGGCCCTATGACGATCCCTTCGTGATCGCCGGCCAAGGCACCGCCGGCCGCGAGATCGCCGAGGACATGGCGGCGCTCGGCCTCGCGCCTGACATCGTGGTGGCGCCGGCCTCCGGCGGCGGCCTGATCGCGGGCGTTGCGACGGCCGTGAAGGCGCGCTATCCGCTGGCGCAAATCGTCGTCGCCGAACCCGAGGCTTTCGACGATCACGGCCTGTCCCTGACCGCAGGTCATCGCGAGCCGCACGGGCCGGCAGGCCGCACCATCTGCGATGCGCTGATGGCCCTGATCCCCGGCGAGATGACGTTCGCGATCAACAGCAAGCTGCTCGCGCGCGGCGTGACCGCGTCGGACAAGGAAGTCGGCGCGGCCGTCGCGTTTGCCTATCGCGAGCTGAAGCTCGTGGTCGAACCGGGCGGAGCGGTCGGCCTGGCCGCGCTGCTTGCGGGGCGACTTGATGTTGCCGGCAAGAATGTCGTCATCGTGCTCTCCGGCGGCAATGTCGACGCTGATTTGTTTGCGGAGCTGGTGGCCTAAGAGCAGTTTCCCTGTGGCCATCCTTCGAGATGCCCGCTTTGGCGCGCTCCTCAGGATGAGGACGGAGTGCGCGGCAGCAGCTTCAATCGGCCCCGACGCCGATTAGCCTCATCCTGAGGAGACTGCGAAGCGGTCGTCTCGAAGGACGGGGCGCGCGCTCAGACCGCGCCAAGTGCTGATCATGTCTACTCCCCAATATGAAGAAGGGCAGAGCGTCACCGCTCTGCCCCTTCCGTATTTGTCGTTTGGTGAATTCGAAGTTGCCGCTTGCTCGGTGCAACCTCTCCCGCTTGCGGGGGAGGTCGGTGCGAAGCGCCGGGAGGGGGCTCTTTCCCTCTTGGGGATCTTCGATTGTGGAAGCACCCTCTCCCCAACCCTCCCCCGCTTGCGGGGGAGGGAGCGCACCTCCTTGTTCGCATGATCAGTGCATGAAGCCGCGGTGGTTGTTGCCGCCGTTGCCACCCTGGCTCTGGTTCATCGACTGCCGGAAGTTGTTGCCGGCATTGTTGACCATGCGATTGGTCTCGTTGAACTGCGGGCGGTTGCTGTTCTGCACCTGCACCTTGTTCACCGGGTTGTTGTTGATCTTCGCGCCGTTGTTGATGCGGATCGGGGTGTTCTGGGTCTGAACGTTGACGGGCTTCGCATCGATGGTCGTCCCGCTCTTGCCGACATTCACCGGCATGCTCACGATCTTGCCAGGATTGCCATTGGTTGTGCCGTTGGCAGTACCGTTCTGCGTATTGTTGGTCGCAGGCAGCGTCACGATTTTGCCGATGCCGCCATTGTTGTTGGTGGTGTTAGTCGGCGCAGGCAAGGTGACGATCTTGCCCGGGGTCTGCGACGGCGTGCCGTTCTGCTGGTTGCGCTGGTTGTTGCCCGCCGGCAGGTTGACGATCTGGCCGCCATTGCCGAACTTGCCGATGCCGTTGTTGTCACCCGACTTCTGCACGATCGGCAAATTGCCGTTCACTTGCGCACCACCATTACCCTGCTGCAACGGCATGTATTTGGGCTGGCCGAGGTTGCCGATCTTGAAGGTCGGA
Source organism: Bradyrhizobium sp. MI1.10 (assembly GCF_055811035.1). Classification (NCBI taxonomy): domain Bacteria; kingdom Pseudomonadati; phylum Pseudomonadota; class Alphaproteobacteria; order Hyphomicrobiales; family Nitrobacteraceae; genus Bradyrhizobium; species Bradyrhizobium sp. MI1.10. The sequence goes on along the minus strand of NZ_JBVVPN010000003.1, from coordinate 224,897 downwards.
GCGATATTCTGCGGCGCCAGGAATTTGGTCGCCTGCATCAAGGGGATCTGCTTCGGCTGCATCTGGAGCTTGAGCGCGACCTGCGCATAGGGCGTGTTGCCGTAGCTGTCGTAGAAGTTCTTGTAGCCGAGCGGCGAATTCGCGAGCACCGCCTTGTGCCAGGCCTGCGTGAGCAGCAGGTTCTTGAGCAGCCAGCGGACGTGATCGCACAGCGGGTCGTGCGGATACATCTGGATGAACTCCTGATAGTACTCAGGCCGGCCCTCGGACACGACGTAGTCATAGGCCTGGCGGGTTGAGCGGCTCGGCAGATTGGAAGCCATCTGCACGACAGGCGCATTCACCGGCGCGCGGTTGGCGGCAACGGCGGTGTCGCCGAAGAAGGTGAAGTCGGACGTCAGCGACGAGCTCTCCCACGGGATCTGCGCGCCGCTGGTGGTCTGGTTCACTTCGAGGCGCACGCGCTTGAACAGCTGCTCGATCGGCACGTTGGGCTCGCGCGCGACGTTCAGGAAGGCCTGCGTATAGGGGCTGTGGCCGCCGGTGCCGTCCTGCGCTTCCGCGCCCGGCGCGGTCGAATAGCCGACGATCGAACCATTCGGGGCATCGACGATGGCCAAGCCGCGGCCGGCGTCGTTCACGTTCGGGAACGGGTTGTTGCGGCAGGCGTCGAGGATGACGATGCGCATGCGGCTCGGGATCGTCTCCAGCGTCGACATCACGTCGACCAGGCGGACGGAGTTGTTGACGAGCTCGGTCTGGCTTGAGACCTTGGCGTCGACGGGAACGAGGTAGTTCTCGCCGGCGAGCTGCACGCCGTGACCGGCGTAGTAGACCATCGCCACCGTGTTCGGACCGCGCGCCGACACTTTGGCGGAGAAGTCCTGCACCACGCGAAGCATGTCGTTCTGGGTCAGGTCGGTCGCGGCGACCACTTCGAACCCGGCCGAGTTCAGGAACTTCGCCATCGAGTCCGCGTCATTGTCGGGGTTGGCGAGCTGCGGCGCGTTCTGGTAGTTCGAATTGCCGATCACCAGCGCCACGCGCTGTTCCGGGCCTTGCAGCGCGGTGGGGGCCGGCTCGACCGGGGCGACTTGCGCGGAAACAGGCCCGCAGGCGAAGCCGAACAGGCTTCCCAGCAGGCTTGCCGTCATCAGGAAAGGTTTTAGGCGGAACATGGCGTGCTCCTTTGGCACTGATCTCGATACGAGATTGGTTGCCGGCAAGCTTGGCCGCGTTCGAGTTTGAGGTCCGTGATCGCCATCACCATGGTAGGCTGCGTGATCTGAATCACGCTTGGAACCCGCAAAGGTGGGTGCACGATGGGAGGACAGTCCGTCACATGCTGAAATCGATCGATCCGATCCTCACGCCAGATCTGCTCTGGCTGCTGGCGTCCATGGGCCATGGCGACGATCTCGCTTTCGTCGATGCCAATCACCCCTCGGCGCGCATCGCGCAGAGCACGCATTCGCAGCGCCTGATCCAGTTGCCGGGCATCAGCATGCAGACCGCGATTCGCGCCATCATGTCGGTCTATCCGCTCGACGATTTCGATCCCGATCCGGTCCGCGTGATGATGCCGGTCGACGATCCCAGCCGCGTCCCCGACGTGCAGCGCACGGTGCTCGCGGAGATCGAGCGTGCCGCCGGCCGGCCCGTCACGCCCGGAAAACTCTCGCGGTCGGATTTTTATCGCGCGGCGGCGGCGAGCTTTGGCGTCGTACAGGTGGGCGACAGCAGCAGTTACGGATGCTTCCTGATCAGGAAGGGTGTGATCAGCTAGCAGCGCGCGATCGAATGATGCGGGACGGCGTCACGCGTGCTCGAATGGTCCGACCTCGCGGATCACCTTGCAGATCTGCAGGAAGCCGCTGGCGTAGAACTCGGCATGTCCCCGCTTCATCGTCTCGACATGTTCGGGGTGAGTGCGCCAGGCTTCGAGCGCTTCCTCCGAGGCAAAACGGAACACGGTGAGCTCCTCGCCGTCCTCGGCCTTGAACGACTTGACCGACACAAAGCCGGGAAGACGGCTGACGATGTCGTACATGCGCGCGCCGAGCCGGTCGTGTTCGTCGACAGAGGCGCCGTCACGCAATTGCAGATCGCCAATGACAATCACTTCGCCAATCATGTTTCCTTGACCCTCGGTGATGGATTTCCGTTCCCGATCTCTTCGGTTTCGCGATGGGCTTTGTTACATCGCCCACCCGAATTTTGAATGGCCTGCCGGCATCCGACTGTCTATGGTCGGTCCATGTCGCGCTTTATGTGTCTATCTGTCGCTATCGTCCTATCGCTGCTGCCGGCTGTCGCGCCGGCTGCTTCAATCCAAAAGCGTCCCAAGCAAGCCTGGCATGGCTACGGCTTCCTGCCGGGCTATCGCCAGCCGCTGAGCAACAGCATTCCGCTCTATAAGCAGAAGGAAGCGATGCGGCGGATGTCGCCTAGCGACCGACGCCATTGGTACATCGATCCAGTTCCGCAATATTACGGCTGGGATGGTGAGTGGCGCTATTTCGGCCGGCCCGGCTTCGGCGGCGGCCGCTACAATGGCGGCAGTTTTGGCCCGTGCTGGACGCGAACGCCGATCGGCGCGGTGTGGAATTGCGGGTGATCGGCTGAGCGCGCAGCGGCTAGGGGAAGCTGCAGACGACCTCGATCAGGCCGACGATTGCGGTATTGAAGGCATCGAGGTCTTCGGCCGGAATCCAGTACTCCAGATGTGAGCGGCCCGCCTCCTGCACGTCGTTCTTCGCGATGAAGCTGCGCTCGACAGCAAAGCGCGTCACGAAGCCCGCGCCGCTCGCCGGGACATTCCAGTCGCGCGCGATCTTGATGGCGTAGTCTTCGGTCAAGACTGGATAGAAGATCGGCTGGTCGGGCAGGCGCGGCGGAAACGCGCGCATGCCCGTTTGCTGGATCAGCTCCAGCTCTTTCGGCCGACGGGACGCCAGAGAATGAGCGTGTCTTCGATGGAGGACATAGCTGCGTGCCCCTTACGAGAAGAACGCGATCTTCTCGGCCTGGGTCATGCGGCGGATTGGCGCCATGGGATCGTTGGCGGCGGCGCGGGGCTTTTGCAGGATGCCGCTGGCGAGGATAGTGGCGCCAAGTGAGGCTTCCGAAACCGGCGACGTCATCGGCAGCGTCGTGGCCTGCGCCGCGCCGAATGTCGCGGTGGCCGCCATGACCGGCGCCGGCTGCTCCATCACTTCGGCGGCGGCTTCCGCAATGGCGTTGGTGAGGCGCGCCAGCGATTCCAGCGCGATCGGCGCTTCCTCTACAGGCTCCTCCACCACCGCTGCGGCGGAGACTGGCTCGGCTGCGGCCGGCTCCGGTGCGATCGGCTCCGGTATCTCGGCTGCGATGGGCGCTGCGGCCTCCGCAACCACCGGTTCCGGAACGGTCGCTTCCATCTCGACCGGTTCGATGATCTCGTCGAATTCCGGATCGGGCGCGGCCATCTCCAGCGCAATGGCCTCGAGGATGGCTTCGTCCTCGGCTTCGGCGGCCGCATCGAGGGAAAATTCGTCCGTCACCTCCACGAAGGCCTCAGTGGCCGGCTCTTCAAAAGCGGCGGCTTCAGGTGCGATCAGGTTCTCGCCGACGGTCTCCGGCTTGAGCGCGGCGTCCATCGCCTGCTCCGCAACCGAGAATGCCTCGGCGACGCCGGCCGCTTCCACGGCGGCTTCGGGCTTGATCGCCTCTGCGATGTCCTGCGGCGCCTCCGTAAAAGCCACGGCTGCTTCGCTGGCCATCGCTGCAGGCGCGGCCTCCGCCAGCGGAGCTTCCGCAACGGGCGACGGTGTCTCCTGCACCGGAGCCGGCGAGGGGCGCGCGGCCTGCGGCGTTGCGTCAGCGTCGGTCTGGTCGATCCGGTCCTTGAGCAGGTCGAATGCGGCCTTGAGGTCGGCGCGGGGGTCGATGGTCGAAACCTGCGCGCAGGCCGCCTCGATGGACGCGAGCTGCGAATCAATCAGGTCGCAGATTCGCCCGTCGGCGCCGATCTCGCGCCAGCGCCAGGAGATCTCCCTGATGATGCGCAGGCCGCGCGGAATCGGCGCGAGGCTCGCCTCGATCGCCCCGGGATCGAACGCCGCGATCGCAATCGTCTCGGCTTCGCGGATCGCGTGCCGGATCGCGATCAGCGCCTCGGGCAGGCGGTCCTCGACGACGGGTTGGCGCTGTGCTGCAAGGGTTTCTTCGATTTTCGCGACCGCGTCGAGCACCATGCGGGTATCGGCATTGCGGTTGCGCTTGGCGTATTCGCCGAGGAACCAGCGGCCGCGCGCGGTCTCCATGAAGGCTTCGCGGATCGCGTCGTAATCCTGCTCGTTCGGCTCGGCCGCACGGGCAGACATAGGCGAGAGGGCGAATGCTTCGTTGGCCATGTCAATCTCGTCGCGCAAATCACCGCGCGTTACAGTAACGATCACCACGATATCAACCGAATCGCAATTGGTTTGATGGCAGGCGAATCACAAATCCCCATCGCAGCAGCTCAGAAGCGGCGATTCGCCGTGAGCCTCGCGCTGTTCTATTCGGCCGTGTTCGCGGTCTCGGGTACGCATCTGCCATTCTTTCCGGTCTGGCTGAAGGCGATCGGCATCGACGCGGCCTGGATCGGCCTCATCAACGCGCTGCCGGCGATCACGCGCTTCACCACGCTGCCGCAGATCACCGCCTTTGCCGAAAAGCGACATGCGATTCGCGCCGGCATGATGATCTCCGTGCTGGCGACGGCGATCGGGTTCACGGCGGTCGGCTTGCAGCAGCAGCCGCTGGCGCTGTTCCTGATCTATGCGCTGACCTGCATGATGTGGACGCCGACCATGCCGCTGACCGACGCCTATGCGCTGCGTGGTGTCGCCCGCTACGGCCTCGATTACGGGCCGGTGCGGCTGTGGGGCTCGGCAGCTTTCGCGGCCGGCTCGCTCGCCTGCGGCTATCTCGTAGACCGCATCGCGGCGCGCGATCTGATCTGGATCATCGTCGCCTGGGCCGTGATTGCGGTCGCCGCCGGCATGCTGCTGCAGCCGCTGGACGATGTCAGGCGACGGGCGATTGCGGTGCACGCCGGCAAGGCGCTGCTGCGCGATGCCGGCTTCTGGGCCATCATCGTTTCGGCCGCGCTGATCCAGGGCAGTCACGTCGCGTATTATACGTTCTCGGCCATCAACTGGCAGGCCCACGGCCTCGGCGGGCTGACGATCGCGGGGCTCTGGACGTTGGGCGTCATCGCCGAGATCATCGTGTTCGCGCTATCGCCGCGCTTCTCGCTGCACCCGTCCTCGCTCATGGCGATCGGGGGCGCAAGCGCGGTCGTGCGCTGGGTCGTCACCGCATATGATCCGCCGCTTGCGCTGCTGGCGATCGTGCAACTCGGCCACGGCCTGACCTTCGGGATGACGATCCTCGGCACCATGAGTCTTCTGGTGCAGCGGGTGCCGTCGCATCAGATCGCGCGGGGGCAGGGCTATTACGCCGCATGCAACGGGCTGTTAGGTGCGACCACCTCGATCGCGTCAGGCGCGATCTACGCTCGCATCGGCGACGGTCTGTATTACGTCATGGCCGCGATGGCCGCGGCCGGTGCGCTCGTGATCTGGTTGGCGCGGCACCGGCTCAAAGCTCATCCCCACAGCGAGGCATCAGGCGGATAGACCAGGCTGTCGTCGTAACGAAGGCCATGATCGCGGTCGTGCGCCAGCAGCAGCGGACCGTCGAGATCGACGAAGCGCGCCTGCGGCGTCACCAGCATCGCCGGCGCCATCGACAGCGAGGTTGCGACCATGCAGCCGATCATGATTTCGAAGCCGAGCGTCTGAGCGGCGTCGGCCATGGCCAGCGCCTCGGTGAGGCCGCCGGTCTTGTCGAGCTTGATGTTCACGGCGTCGTAGCGCTCGCGGAGCGACGCCAGCGAAGAGCGGTCGTGCACGCTCTCGTCGGCGCAGACCACCAGTGGCCGCTTGATCCGGGCCAGCGCGTCGTCCTTTCCGGCCGGCAGCGGCTGCTCGACCAGGGTGACGCCGACGGCCTCGCAGGCCGCAAGATTGTGCTCCAGATTGGCCTCGGTCCAGGCCTCGTTGGCATCCACGATCAGTTCGGATTCGGGAGCGGCCTTGCGCACCGCGGCGATCCGCTCCCCGTCGCCGTTGCCGCCGAGCTTGATCTTGAGCAGCGGCCGGTGCGCCGCTTTGGCGGTCGCCGCCGCCATGGCCTCGGGCGTGCCCAGCGAGATCGTGTAGGCCGTGGTGCGCTCGCCCGGCGACGGGCGGTCGAGCAGGCTCCAGGCCCGCAAGCCGGCCGCCTTGGCTTCCAGATCAATCAGGGCACAATCCAGGGCATTGCGAGCCGCTCCGGGCGGCATGGCGGCCTGCAGGGCCTGGCGGGTGAGGCCGCCGGCCACGGCCTCCCGCATGGCCTGGATGGCGGCAAGGGTCGCCTCGGCCGTCTCGCCATAGCGGGAATAGGGCACGCATTCGCCGCGGCCGGTCAGGGCGTCCCGGCTGACCTCGGCCACGACGGTGACGGCCTCGGTCTTGGCGCCCCGGCTGATGGTGAAACTGCCTGCGATGGGAAAGCGCTCGATTCGCGCGCCGAGAACCGGAACTTTGCTGGAAGTCATTTTGAACTCTGGCGAAATCTGAACCTGCTGGTTACCTGTGGCAACTAAGGTTAACCAGTTGGGGATACCTTCTCCGGGTAAGGGCGCGTGCGCAACCATCTGATTTCAACCGTTTCTCGCGCCCCGGCACGGGAGCGGACATCTTGAACGGCGATCCGAAGCTGGAACGGATTGCGAAGGGCAATGCGCTGGCACTCTGCGCCACCGGAACCTGGACCGCGAGCTTCGCGCCGGTCCTGGAGCGGATGGTGGCTGACGCCGAGAAGCTCGCCGGCGGCCCACAAAGCATCTTCATCGACGTTTCCGAGGTCTCCAAGCTCGACACCTTTGGCGCCTGGCTGATCGAGCGGCTGCGCCGCAGCCTGACGCAGGGCGCCGTCGAGGCGCAGATCGCCGGCCTTTCCGCCAATTATTCGAGCCTCGTGGACGAGGTGCGGCGGGTCAGGGCGACGCCCGTCATCGACACCAGCACGATCACCATCACCGGCATGCTGGAGCAGATCGGCCGGACCGTGGCCGGTGTTGCCGGCACGGTGGCAGGCCTGATCGACATGCTCGGCGCGGTGCTCGCGGCGGTCGCGCGCACCCTGATTCACCCGCGCTCGTTCCGCCTGACCTCGACCGTGCATCATCTCGAGCAGGTCTGCTGGCGCGCGGTGCCGATCGTGGTGCTGATCACCTTCCTGATCGGCTGCATCATCGCCCAGCAGGGCATCTTCCATTTCCGCAGGTTCGGCGCCGACATCTTCGTCGTCGACATGCTCGGCGTGCTGGTGTTGCGCGAGATCGGCGTGTTGCTGGTCGCGATCATGGTCGCGGGCCGCTCGGGCAGCGCCTACACGGCCGAGCTCGGCTCGATGAAGATGCGCGAAGAGATCGACGCGCTGCGCACCATGGGCTTCGATCCGATCGAGGTGCTGGTGCTGCCGCGCATGCTGGCGCTGGTGCTAGCGCTGCCGATCCTGGCCTTCCTCGGCGCGATGGCCGCGCTCTATGGCGGCGGTCTCGTCGCCTGGCTCTATGGCGGCGTCGATCCCGAAGCCTTCCTGCTGCGCCTGCGCGACGCCATCTCGATCGACCATTTCATCGTCGGCATCGTCAAGGCGCCGGTGATGGCCGCGGTGATCGGCATCGTCGCCTGCGTCGAGGGCCTCGCCGTGCAGGGCAGCGCGGAATCGCTCGGACAGCACACGACGGCGTCGGTGGTGAAGGGCATCTTCTTCGTCATCGTCATGGATGGCGTGTTCGCCATCTTCTTCGCCTCGATCGGGATGTGACGATGGCAGGCGAGATCCAGAACCCCATCATCCGCGTCCGCGACATCACCGTGCAGTTCGGCGCGACGCGCGTGCTCGACGGGCTCGACCTCGATGTCAAGCGCGGCGAGATTCTTGGCTTCGTCGGTCCTTCCGGCGCGGGCAAGTCCGTGCTGACACGCACCATCATCGGCCTCGTGCCCAAGGTCGCAGGCAGCATCGAGGTGTTCGGCGTCGATCTGGATGCCTCCAATACGTCGCAGCGTCGCAACGTGGAGCGGCGCTGGGGCGTGCTGTTTCAGCAGGGCGCGCTGTTCTCCTCGCTCACGGTGCGGCAGAACATCCAGTTTCCGATGCGCGAATATCTGCGGGTGTCGCAACGGCTGATGGACGAGATCACCATCGCCAAGCTCACCATGGTGGGTCTCAAGCCCGAAGTGGCCGATCGCTTTCCCTCGGAACTATCGGGCGGCATGGTCAAGCGCGTGGCGCTCGCCCGCGCGCTGTCGCTCGATCCGGACCTCGTGTTCCTGGACGAGCCGACCTCGGGCCTCGACCCGATCGGCGCCGGCGACTTCGACGAGCTGGTCAGGACGCTGCAGCGCACTTTGGGGCTGACGGTTTTCATGGTAACGCACGACCTCGATAGCCTTTACACAGCATGTGACCGCATCGCCGTTTTAGGCAACGGTAAGATCATTGCGGCAGGCTCGATCGCCGACATGCAGGCCTCGCAGCATCCCTGGCTGAGGCAATATTTCCATGGCAAGCGCGCTCGCGCGGTGATGGGCTGAGGTGCCGGAGTAGCTGATGGAAACGCGCGCAAATTACGTGCTGATCGGATCGTTCACGCTGGCGGTGATCGCCGCCGCGATCGGCTTCGTGCTGTGGTTTCAGTCGTTGCATACCACCAAGCAGCGCAGCCCCTTGCGCGTCGTGTTCGAGGGCCCGGCCGCGGGCCTGCGCAACGGTGGCAGCGTCAATTTTAACGGTATCCGGGTGGGCGAGGTGGTCTCGGTGAAGCTCGACAACCCGCGGCGGGTTGTCGCACTCGCCATGGTCGAGAACAACGCCCCGATCCGCAAGGACACCCTGGTCGGCCTCGAATTCCAGGGCCTGACCGGCGTCGCCGCGATCTCGCTCAAGGGCGGCGAGGAGGCAGCGCCCGCGCCGCCGCTCGACGAGGACGGCATCCCCACGCTGACGGCCGATCCCAACAAGCTCCAGGACGTCACCGAGGCGATCCGCGGCACGCTGCAGAACATCAACAAGATCGTCGCCGACAATCAGGAATCGGTGAAGAACTCGCTGAAGAATCTCGAGACCTTCACCAACTCGCTCGCCCGCAACTCGGAGAAGATCGACGGCGTGATGGCCAAGGTCGACGGCGTCATGCTCAAGGCCGACAGCCTCATGCTCGGCCTCAACACGCTCGCCGGCGGCAAGGACGGCGGCGAGCTGTTTCTGGCGGTGAAGTCGATCCGCGAACTGGCGGACGATTTCGACAAGCGCTCCGGCGCCCTGATGACCGACGGTCGCCGCACGCTCGGCGACATCAGCCGCGCGGTCAACAATTTCGACCGCAACCCGACCCGCGTCCTGTTCGGCGCCAGCAACAGCGCGGCGCCGGCGGGGGCGGGGGCGCCCCCCGCCCCCCCCCCCCCCGCCGGGGCGGGGGGGGGGGGGGGGGGTGGGGGCCCCCATTGGTGCGGGGGCCAGCCCGGGGCCCGACCCCGCGGGGCCACGCGTG
>NZ_JBVVPN010000003.1:192164-215250 GCF_055811035.1 Bradyrhizobium sp. MI1.10 | reverse complement strand
TTGCCCCCGGCGGGCGCGCGCCGTGCGCCCCGCCGGCCCCCGCCCGCGGCCCCCCCCACCCCCCCCCCACCCCACCTCCCCCCCCCCCCCCCCCCGCGGCCCGCCCGCCCCCCCCCCCCGCGCCCCCCCCGCGGCTGCGTCGCCGCCGCCCGAGCCGCCGAAGCCCGCTGTGCCGGAGCGCAGGCGGCAGTAGGCGTCCCAGATGTCGTCCTGGCGAAAGCCAGGACCCATACCGCGAGGTCCATCGATTGCGGTCGATGGCAGTACCGTACGACTGGTCTTCGCCAAACTCCTCCCTGGGATAATAGGTCCTGGCGTTCGCCAGGACGACACCGAGTGCTTGGTCGAACGCTTCGTTCCTAATGACGCCCAAACCTAATGACGCCCCAAACAAAACGGAGGCCGTGAGGCCTCCGTTTTCATTCGTCATGCGTCTTGGCGACTGACCGCTTATCCCAGCCGGCCCGCTGCGTGAGCAAGCAGCGTGTACACCAGGCCCGTCTCGGAGGTCAGGTGGTTGCGCAACTCCTGCGGGCCGCGGCCGTCGCGGGCGACTTCGTCGAGCAGGCGTTCGAACTCGGCGACATAGCGGTCGACCGTGGCCTTGAAGTTGCGGTCGGATCGATACTTGCGGGCGACCTCGTCAAAGGCCTTCTGGCCCGCGGGCGTGTAGAGGCGCTTGGTGAAGGCCTTGTTCTCGCCGCGCTGGTAGCGGTCCCACATCTCGGACGCGAGGTTGCGGTCCATCAGCCGGCCGATGTCGAGCGACAAGGATTCCAGCGGATTGCCGCCACCTTGCGGGGCCTGCGGCTGCGGCGCCGGTGCAGCCTGGCGGCCGCGCTGGGGCTCACGTCCGGTGGGCGCACCCTGGTTGGCGTCCGTGCGGCTCAGCAGGTCGGACAGCCAGCCGTCACGGCCCTGGTCGTTGCCGGCCGGTGCAACCGGCGGCGCTTCGGTGCGGCGCGAGGAGGCGGGCATGCCGAGGTCCGGCGGCGGCAGCGTCGAGGCGCTGGCGCTCTCGCGCATGCGCGTCTCGGTGCTGCGCGCGCCGACGGCCGCCAGCATCGGCTCTTCCTGGCGCTGCACGCTGGCGCGGCCCGTCGTGGAGACGTCGAGGCCACGGCCGTGCTGGGCCACGATGCGGTTGAGCTCGGCGAGGGCCTCGATCTGGTCGACGATCACCTTGCGCATCTGCGCAGTGCTCTCGGCGGCCTCCTGCGGCATCTCGAGCACGCCGCGGCGCAGCTCGTTGCGGGTGGCTTCGAGCTCGTTGTGCATCTCGAACGCCATCTGCTTCATGCTGGAGACGAGGTTGGTGAACTTCTCGGTCGACTGCTTGAACATCGCATCCGCCTCGTCAGTGGTCTGGCGGTAGATGTCGTGCATGGCCTCGACGGTCTGCCGGTGCTCCTCTTCGGAGGCCGACCGCACCGCTTCGAACTGGCGGGTGATCGCGGCGGAACCTGCGCCGGCGGTCTCCGCGACGACGCGGGCGATGTCGCGAGCCCGCTCTTCGGCGGCCGCCAGCGATTCATCGAGCAGGCCGGTGAAGCGCGACAGGCGCTGGTCGAGATCGGCGGTGCGCAGGTCGATGGTGGTGACGAGCGATTCCAGCGCCTCCTTGCGTTCGGCGAGCGAGGCGGTGGTGTTCTTGTTGCTCTGCTCGACCACCTGCGCGGCCTCGACCAGTGCCTTGCCGTGCGCGTCGAACTGGGTCGACAGCTCGCCGAGGTCCTGCAGCGCCCGCGTGGTCTTGCTGTTGAAGACGTTGAGCTGGTCTTCCAGATTTTGCGTCGCAGCGCCGTTGCGCGAGGTGACGTCGTTCATCGCCGAGACGAAGTCGGCGACGCGCGTCACCAGCGCCCGCTCGAGCGAGTTAAGGTTGTCGTGCGCACCGGTCAGCACCTCCTGGAGCAGGATGTTGCCTTCGCGCAGTCGCTCGAACAGGGCGACCGTGTCGGTGCGCAGGATCTTGCTGGTCTCCTGCATCTCGGTGACGGCCGCGATCGAGACCTGGCGCGACTGGTCGATCGCCGCGCGCGAGGCCTGCTCGAGATCTTTGAGCGACTTGTTGACGGCACCCGTCGCCATCTCGCTCGCCGAGTTGATGGTCCGCGCCACTTCGGAGCCGTTGCCCATCATGGTCTGCGAGAACGCGTGGCCGCGCGTCTCGATCGACTTCAGCGCGTCGGACGTGACGCGGTCGATGTCGAGCGTGAGCTGGCTGGTCTTGGAGCCGATCGCGTCCACGAGCGAACCGCGCTTGGCGTCGATCATGTTGGCGAGACGGTCGGACTGCTGCTGCACGTAGGTGACGATCTCGTCGGTCTTGCCGGTCATAGCCTGGCCGAAGCTGCTGCTGGCGGCGAGCACCGAGCGCTCGACGTCCGCCGAGCTCGACTTGACCCGCGAGCTCGCCTCGTTGGAGGCGTTGATCAACGCGTTCTGGGCGTTGAGCGCGCTGGTCTGGATGTCGTTGGTCGCGTTCGCGGTGGCGGTGCTCAGCGTACGCTCGATCTCGCTCGAGATCGTGCGGATCTGGCTTGCGGCATCCGCCGAGGTCGAGGTCAGCGAGGTCTGTGCCTCACGCGCGCTGTTGAGGATGGTCGAGGCGGTGTCGGCACCGACCGAGGTCAGCGTGCGCTCGATGTCCGTGGTCAGCGACTTGATCTGGCTGGCAGCGTCCGTCGAAGCGGAGATCAGCGTGCCCTGGGCTTCGCGTACGCCGCTGGTGAGCGCCTCGATGGTGGCGCCGCCGGCGGTCGCCAGCGCGCGCTGCATCTCGGCCGCCAGCGAACGAACCTGGCCGGTCTGTTCGGCGGAGACCGCCAGCAGGGTGCTCTGGGCATCGCGGGCGCTGGTCGTGATCGTCTCGGCGGTCGACTGGCCGACCTGCGAGAGCGACCGATGCACTTCGGCGGCGAGGGACTTGACCTGGCTCGCCGCATCCGAGGATGCGTTGACGAGCGTGCTCTGGGCTTCGCGGGCGCCGGTCATGATGGTCTCTGCCGTCGCGGTGCCCGCCATCGAGAGCGAGCGCTGCACGTCGGAGGACAGCGCCTTGATCTGGTTGGCGGTCTCGCTCGAGGCCGCGATCAGCGCGCTCTGCGCATCGCGGGCGCCGGCGGTGATCGATTCCGCCGTGGTCGTGCCGGCCATCGAGAGCGAGCGCTGCACGTCGGCGGTGAGGGTCTTGACGTGGTTGGCCGCATCCGAGGACGCCGTGACGAGCGTGGTCTGCACCTCGCGGGCACCGGCCAAGATCGAGGCGGCGGTCGCCGAGCCTGCCGACGACAGCGTGCGTTCGACGTCGGCCGCGAGCCCCTTGATCTGGTTGGAGGCATCGCCGGAGGCCGCGACCAGCGTCGACTGGGCTTCGCGGGCGCTGGTCAGGATCGAGTTCGCGGCACCGGTGCCGACGGCGGTCAGCGCGCGCTCGACCTCGGCGGAGGTCATCTTGAGCTGGGCGTTGACGTCGGAGGAGACCGTCATCAGCGACTGCTGCGCGGTGCGCGCACCGGTCTGGATGGTCTCGCTGGTGTTGACCACGAGGTTGGTGAGCGAGCGCTCGGCGTCCTCGACATGCGAGCGGATCGCGGTCGAGATCATCTCGGCGCGGGACATCATGTCCTCGCTGGCCTGGCGTCCGCTGCTCTCGATGCGGCCGGCGACGGCCTCGACGCGCGAGCCGAGCAGGTCCTCGAACTGCGCCACGCGCACGTCGATGTCGCTGGCGACCGAGCCGACCTTGGTCTCGATGGCCTGCTGGATGTCCTGGAAGCGCGCAGTGACCGTGTCGGTCAGGTGCATGCTGCGGCCGTCGATGATCTCGGTGACGCCGGTGATGCGGCGGTCGACCGCCTCGATCGCCTGTGCGGTGCCGTCCGTGAGCGTCGAGGTCAGGAGGGTGAGACGGGTATCGATCGACTGCACCGCCTGCGAGGCGCCGTTCGTCACCGCGGTGGTCAGGTAGGTGAGGCGCGTGTCGATGGATTCGAGCGCCTGCGACGCGCCGCCGGTGAGGGTGGTCGTCAGATGCGTGAGGCGCGTGTCGATCGTCTGGATGGTCTGCGATGCGCCATCCGTCAGCGAGGTCGTGAGGTGGTTGAGACGGTTGTCGATCGTCTCGATCGCCTGCGATGCGCCATCGGTCAGCGACGTCGTGAGATGGGTGAGGCGGGAGTCGATCGACTGGATCGCCTGCGCGGCACCGTCAGTCAGCGACGAGGCGAGCGTGTTGAGCCGTCCGTCGATGGTCTCGGTGACCGACTTCGCACGGGTATCGAACGACTGTTCGAGCGCGGCGACGCGGCCGACGAGCTGCTCGTCGAAGGTCTTGATGTGACCATCGATCGTCGAGTCGAGACCCGAGATCTTGCCGTTCAGCGAGGCGTCGAGGTTGCTGACGCGCTCGCCAACCGTGGTCTCGAACTGCACCAGGCGCTGGTCGAGCACAGCCGTGATCGCGCCGCCGTTGGAGGTGAAGCGGGTGTCGAAATTGTCGACATAGGTCTTCAGCGATTCATGGATGTCCTGGGTGCGCTGGCCCATCCGATCGACGATCTCGCCGCCGAAGGTTTTCACGGTGCGGTCGAACTCGGAGATGTGGCGGGTGATCAGGGCGCCCAGCGTGCCGGAGTCGCGTGCGAACTTCTCGACCAGCTCGGTGCCCTGGTTCTTCACCAGCTCGTCGAAGGCGCTCATCTGCAGCGACAGCGAGTCGTGCGCGGTCTCGGTCTGACTGACGACCTTGGCGACCAGCGTGTTGACGGTGGCGTCGAGCGCTTCGCTCGCCTTGTCGCCGGAGGTCATGATGTGGCCGGCGAGGCGGTTGCCGGCGTCGTCGATCTTGGCGGAGAGGTCGTTGGAACGCAGCTCGAGCTCGAGCAGCAGCGAGTCCGACGAATTCTTCAGGCTGTCGTGCACCTGCTCTGTGCGCTCGGAGATGCCGTCGACGATCGCGGCGGAGCGCTGCTCGAACTCGCCTGTGATGCGGTCGATGCGCTCGTTCAGCATTTCGTGGACGCGGTCGGCGAGGTCGACGAACTCGTCGTGGACATGGCCGGTCTTGAAATTGAGGCTGGTGGTCAGTCGCTCGCTGGCGTCGAGCACGGCGCGCGTGGTCTCGTTGCTGGCCTCCTCGAGGCGGTCGAGGAGGTCGCCGCCGCGCTCGCCGAGCGCGAGGATCATGTTGTCGCCGGCGTTGCTGAGCGCACCGGTGATGTGGGCGCCGCGCTCTTCGAGCGCGCCCGTGATCGACTTTGCGACCTCGTCGACGCGCGAGGCAATCGCGTCCGAGATCAGTGCGATGTCATGGCGCAAATCGATCTGCACGCCGGAGATGGCGCTGCGGACCTGCTCGGCCTGACCGACCAGATTGTCGCGCTGATGCGCGATGTCCTGGAGCAGGGCGCGGATGCGCACCTCGTTGTCGGAATAGGCGCGTTCGAGCGCCGCGACCTCGTTGGCGACCAGCGTCTCGAGTTCGCCGGCGCGCGCGATGGCGCGCTCGATGCCGTCGCCCATCGCCGCAACCTCGCGGCGGATGGCCTGGCCGACGGTCACCATGGAATCCGAAGCCGAGCCTTCCGGCTCGGAGAAGCGGATCGCAACCTGGGCCATCGCCTGCGCGACCGAGCTCATTTGCTGGCCGCGCCAGACGAGGCTCGCCAGGAAGAAGAACAGCATGATCGGCGCGAAGAACATCGTGACGAGGCCGGCAATGGCCAACACACCGCCGCTCTGGCCCATCGCCGCCTGGATCGAAGGCAGGAAACCGACCGTCAGCGCGGCGCAGGCCGCCAGCCAAATGACCGTGAAGATTGTCGCGCCGGTATAGATGTTGCGCGTCGGGCGTCCCGTTTGCAGCGTCTGCAAGAGCTGGCCGATGGTCGCACGGTCGTCATTGGCGGCGCGGCGCGAGGAGCGCGGCTCCTCGACCTGATCGAACATCGCGCGTTCGTTCGCGGCGGGACGCGGGTCGAAGCTCGGTTCGTCGAACATCGGGGGAGCCGGTGGCGCGACCGGGGGCGACGTTTCGCTGCGCATCGAGGCGTTGCGGCTGGTGTCCGCAGCCGTGTCGCTGATGTTCAGGGCTTCCTGGATTGCAGAAAGCGCATCTTCTGTGGGGTCTTTGACCTTTTTCGGAGTGTTTGCCATGTTCAGTCCGAGCCCTCGTTACTTGTACGCGTCCCCCCGCGAGCTCTGCGCGCTACGCAAGCCCACAGTCCGGATTATGCCGCTTGCGCGGATCTCCGAGCCATCCCCACCCGGACGGCTTGTCCGCCAATTTCTCCAACATCCTATTGGCAGAGCGTCGCGAATGAAATGCCCGCGATTAAGACATTCTTAATCATCGTTAACAGGATCGCGCCGTAAGGCCTTAGCAATAAATGCAATTCTCCACTGGACTCGCCGGATTGCGGCAACTTTTCGTCAATAAGCAGGCAGATTTGCGCAAAACGGCCGGAACATTTCGTTAACCATTTCCGTGCTTGGGTGGAGGGAACTTGACCGCCGGACCGGCGGACATCGCGCGATGCCGGGGCCTGCGCCATGACGCCTGAACTGCAACGGATGGACTGGATGCCCTCGCCCCCGCTTGCACCCATCTACAGCCCGCTCGACCTCGATCATCTCTCCCGCATGACGCTCGGTGATTCCGAGCTGGAACAGGAAGTGCTGGCGATGTTTGCCGAGCAAGCGGTGCGCCTGATCGCGGCGATGGCAGCGCTGCCGGCCGAGGCGGGCGCACTCGCCCACAAGCTCAAGGGATCGGCGCGCGGGATCGGCGCCTTGGCGGTGGCGGATGCCGCCGCCAGCCTGGAGACCGCGATCCAGACCGGCCAGGGCCGGCCTCACGCCTTTGCCGCGCTGAAAGAGGCGGTGACCGAGGCTCGCGCCGCCATCGAGGCGATCCTGAACCCTTAGGCCGACAGGGCCAGAACCGTCCTCTAGTCTTTTGTTTTGACGGGTTTTCTTCCCGCGAAACGGTATTCACGACTTATCAAAACGCTATGGCGCCGGGCTGACCGACCCGTTATAGGACAGCCCGGACCCTCCTTCATTCCCTAGATCGCGGCAGCACGAGCACACATGGCCAAAATTCACTTTGTCGATCACAAGGGCGAAACCCGTACGGTGGACGTCGAGAACGGCGCGACTGTGATGGAAGCCGCCATCCGCAACAGCATTCCCGGCATCGAGGCCGAATGCGGCGGCGCCTGCGCCTGCGCCACCTGCCATGTCTATGTCGACGAAGCGTGGCGTGAGAAGGTCGGCAGCCCGACGCCGATGGAAGAGGACATGCTCGACTTCGGCTTCGACGTGCGCCCGAACTCGCGCCTGTCCTGCCAGATCAAGGTCTCCGACGATCTCGACGGCCTCGTGGTGGCGACGCCGGAACGCCAGGCCTAACGCTGTTAGCTATTCATGTGCTCGGCGGCGCGACCTGGATGCCGCGCTTGTGCCAGGTCTGAGCTTCTCGAGCACTTCCGCGATCAGTGGCGTTGGCCGGCGCGACGCTTCGTCGATCATCACGGCGACGGATGTCGCCGATGCAATGCACTTCCCTTCCGAAAACACCACCTGCTCGAACGTCACCGACGTTCGTCCAAGCTTCGCGACGCCGAGGCCGAGCTCGATTGTGTTCGGCCAGTGCAACTCGGCGCGGAAATGGATGTCGAGCCGTACCATGATCCAGGCAAGTCCCGGCGGCGTCAGGCCGTATTCCGGAAGCTTCATCAGCGTGACACGGCCGGTCTCGAAATAGGTGGCGTAGACCGCGTTGTTGACGTGCTGGTTAGGGTCGAGATCGCCGAAGCGGACATTGTCGCTGAGGCGAAAAGGGTAGTCCTCCAGGCGCGGCGTCGTATCGAGGCGGCTTGGTGCGTTCACCGATTGATCTCCGTCATATCGTTGCCCGTTACAGCCCAGCTAGCCTGACCCGGCAAGTGGGCGCGGCTGCGGGGCGCTCCCGCTTTTATGCCTTCCCTGATCCATCCCCGTTGGCTAGACAGGCAGGGACACCTCGGCCCACAGGGCGCCGTCCCACCGAACGACCGATAAAGAGACGACATGAGCGACGCGATCAAAACCGATGTGCTGATTATTGGCGCCGGCCCCTGCGGTCTGTTCGCCGCTTTCGAGCTGGGCCTTCTCGACATGAAGACGCATTTCGTCGACATCCTCGACAAGGTCGGCGGCCAGTGCGCAGAACTCTATCCGGAAAAGCCGATCTACGACATTCCCGGCATTCCGCAGGTTTCGGGGCAGGGCCTCACCGACGCGCTGATGGAGCAGATCAAGCCGTTCCATCCGACTTTCCATCTCGGCGAGATGATCGAGACCGTGGAGAAGATCGGCGATCCCCTGTTCCGCTGCACGACGGACGCTGGCAAGGTGTTCGAATGCAAGGTGCTGGTGATCGCTGCCGGCGGCGGCTCGTTCCAGCCCAAGCGTCCACCGGTGCCGGGGATCGAAGCCTATGAAGGAAGTTCGGTGCACTACGCCGTGCGCAAGATGGAGACGTTCCGCGACAAGAACGTGCTGATCGTGGGCGGCGGCGATTCCGCGCTCGACTGGACGCTCAATCTGCATCCGATCGCCAAGCGCATCACGCTCTTGCACCGTCGCGACGATTTTCGCGCCGCCCCCCACAGCGTCGAGCAGATGCGCGCGCTGGTCGCGGCCGGCAAGATGGATCTGCGCCTCGGCCAGGTCACCGCGCTGTCAGGCAACGAGGGCAGGCTGAGCGGCGCCACTGTCAAGGCTAACGACAACAGCGTCAGCGAAATTACCTGCGACACCATGCTGCCGTTCTTCGGGCTGACCATGAAGCTCGGTCCGGTCGCGAACTGGGGTATCGCGCTGGAGAACAATCTGGTGCCGGTCGAGACATCCGCGTTCGAGACCAACGTGCCAGGCATCTTCGCGATCGGCGACATCAACACCTATCCCGGCAAGATCAAGCTGATCCTGTGCGGTTTCCACGAGGGCGCGCTGATGTCGCAAAAAGCCCATCGCTACGTCTATCCGGAGAAGCGGCTCGTGTTCCAGTACACGACCTCGTCCTCCAGCCTGCAAAAGAAGCTCGGCGTCAACTGACGGCGGCGGGCGATGCCCCATGTTTCTGGTGCTGGAACAGTTCGCGAAATCGCCGTAGTCTGCGGCCATTGCAGTTGGCGGCTTAGCAAGGCGATTGGCTCAGCAAGGTGATGATAATGCGGACTCTCTTTTCCAGCTTTCGGCTGTTCTCGATCCTCGCGCTCGCGATGTCGCTCGGTGCGGTGAGCCCGGTTGCGGCGCAAGTGCAGCAGCCGACCGCCGCAGGCCTCTGGCAGAAGGTCGAAGACGGCAAGACGGTGGGATGGTTTCTCTTCATCGACCACAACGGCATCTTCGAAGGCGTTATCGCAAAAACCTTTCCGCGGCCTGGCGACGACCCGAACGAGATCTGCGCGAAATGCACGGACGATCGCAAGAACGCGCCGGTGCTCGGCCTCTCCTTCATCCGCGACATGAAGCGCGACGGCTTGAAGTATGACGGCGGCAACGTGGTCAATCCGCGCGACGGCAACATCTGGAAGGCCAAGATGACGGTCAGCCCGGACGGACAGACCCTGACGATGCGCGGTTTCCTCGGCATCTCTCTGTTCGGCAAGGACGAGACTTGGACGCGTCTTCCCGACGCCAACATCGCGCAGGTCGATCCCGCCATCGTCGCCAAATATCTCCCGGCGCAAGCGACCGCCGCGACCAAACCCGCGCCCGTGCCCGCGGCGAAGAAGGGCGGCGCGATGATGGCGCCGGCGCCGAAGCAGTAGGGTCTACGTCGGGGCGCCATGGCGCCCGAACTTCCATAGCTCCACACACCGCTGTCATTGCCCGCCAAGGCGGGGACTCCGGTACGCCGCAGCCTCTCCGCGTTCTTGCGCGGTGTCACCGTGCGCAATCGCGCATGCGGCCGGCTGAGACAGCGGAGATCTTGGCGCGCGAGTAGCGGTCATACCCCTCGAAAGACGAACGCCTGCCGGACCCGCGCCAGTAGTTCCCCGGAATGCGCGGTGGCGCCGGATTTGCATAGCTATCCGCAAAGCTGCTGGGGGAATGAGTCGCCGTCCCTGACGCCTTCGCCGAGTCGCGGAGGCGAACGGCAACTATCGCCCCGCGGCGATGACCTCGATCCGCGGAGACGACATGAGACGTGCAATATCGTGTGCCGCCATGCTGCTGGTCCTGACGGTGCTGCCGACCGCCCCGACGCTGGCGCGGGACGACGGCCGCTACGCCAACTCGCCGTTAAAACCCTGGTTCGAGAGCCTTCACAGCGAATACGGCCAATGCTGCTCGGATGCCGACGGCTATGTGGTCGCCGATGTCGACTGGGAGTCCGAGAAGGGCCGTTATCGCGTGCATCTCGACGGCGAATGGATCGTCGTGCCCGACGGCGCCGTCATCACCGAGCCGAACCGCACCATGGTGTGGAAGCACTATATCGACGGCCATCCGCGCGTGCGCTGTTTCATGCCGGGCAGCATGACGTAGACCGAGGCGTCATCCCGCGCGGCGAGGCAGCGTCCGCGCGCGGCGCTCAGGTCACTGGCGCCGGATTGAACAGCGTCAAATCGTTGTGGATGCCCCAGCGATCCGACCACGGCTTGGTGCGGCCGCTGGCGACGTCGAGGATCAGGCGGAACAGGTCCCAGCCGGTCTCCTCAATGGTCTTCTCGCCGGTCGCGATGCCGCCGGCATCGAAATCGATCAGGTCCTTCCAGCGTCGCGCGAGCTCGCTGCGGGTCGCGACCTTGATCACGGGCGCAGCTGCAAGGCCGTAAGGCGTGCCGCGGCCGGTGGTGAACACCTGCAGCGTCATGCCGGAGGCGAGCTGGAGCGTGCCGCAGATGAAGTCGGATGCCGGCGTCGCCGCAAACAGCATGCCCTTCTGCGTCGCCTTCTCGCCGGGCGAGAGTACGCCGGTGATTGCGCTTGATCCGGACTTGACGATCGAGCCCAATGATTTCTCGACGATATTCGCCAAGCCGCCCTTCTTGTTGCCCGGCGTGGTGTTGGCGCTGCGGTCCGCGCCGCCGCGGGCGAGATAGGAATCGTACCAGGCCATCTCGCGGACCAGCGCGCGGCCGACGTCCTCGTTGATGGCGCGTCGCGTGAGCAGCTGGATCGCGTCGCGCACTTCGGTGACTTCCGAGAACATCACGGTGGCGCCGGCGCGCACCAGCAGGTCGGCGGCGAAGCCGACCGCAGGGTTCGCGGTGACGCCGGAGAAGGCGTCGCTACCACCGCATTGCAGGCCGATGACGAGATCGGCGGCCGGGCAGGTCTCGCGGGTGCGCTTGTTGAGGATCTTCAGGCGGGCCTCTGCCTGGGTCATGATCGCGTCGACGATGGCGCCAAAGCCGTCGAAGGCTTCGTCCTGCATGCGCACGATGGCATTGCTGACGCCTTCCGGCACCAGACGCTCGGGCGCGAGCTTTTCGCATCCCAAGCTGATGACCAGGATCTCGCCGCCGAAATTCGGGTTCTGCGCGATATTTTGCAGTGTGCGGATCGGAATCACCGCATCAGGCGCGTTGATGGCGACGCCGCAGCCATAGGCGTGCGTCAGCGGCACGACGTCGTCGACATTCGGGTATTTCGGCAGCAGCTCGGCGCGGATGCGCTTCACCGCGTATTCCATCGTGCCCTTGACGCATTGCACGGAGGAGGAGATGCCGAGGATGTTCTTGGTGCCGACCGAGCCGTCGGAATTGCGAAAGCCTTCGAACGTGAAACCATCCAGCGGCGGCAGCGGCGCGGGAACGGCGGTCGAGATTTCCAGCTTGTCGAGGGCAGGGGCCTCCGGCATGCGGATGCGCGCTTCGTCCACCCATTCGCCGGCCAGGATCGGCGCGAGCGCATGGCCGATCACCTCGCCGTAGCGGATGATCGGGGCGTCCCGCGCGATGTCGACCAGCGCCGTCTTGTGTCCCTGCGGCACGAAGGCACGCAGCGTCAGCCCGCTGGCGAAACGGGAGCCGGCGGGAAGCCCGAAATCATTGACAACGATCGCGACGTTGTCGCGATCGTTGAGCTTGATGTAGCGGGGCTGCTCTTTCGCTGCGACTGACTGGTCCATCTGCGCTTTGCCTCCGTAGTCGTAGGGTGGGCAAAGGCGCAACGCGCCGTGCCCACCATCTTCACACCGAACGTAAGTGGTGGGCACGCTTCGCTTTGCCCACCCTACGAATCTTCCCCGTGGCTAGCCGGGGAAGGTATAAGCCGTCTTCACCGTGGTGTAGAACTCGCGCGCGTAAGAGCCCTGCTCGCGGGCGCCGTAGCTCGAACCCTTCCGGCCGCCGAACGGCACGTGATAATCGACGCCGGCGGTCGGCAGATTGACCATCACCATGCCGGACTCGCTGTTGCGCTTGTAGTGCGAGGCGTATTTCAGGCTGGTGGTGCAGATGCCGGAGGCAAGGCCGAACTCGGTGTCGTTGGAGATCGCCAGCGCCTCCTCGTAGTTCTTGGCGCGAATGACGGTCGCGACCGGCCCGAAGATTTCTTCGCGCGCGATCCGCATGTTGTTGTTGGCTTCCGTGAACAGCGCCGGCTGCAGGTAGTGGCCGGGCGTTTCGCGCTTGAGCAGCTCGCCACCCCAGGCGAGCTTGGCACCCTCGTCCTGGCCGATCTTGATGTAGCGCAGGTCCTGGTCGAGCTGGCTCTGGTCGACCACCGGGCCGATATGCACGCCGGCCTTGAGCGCGTCGTCGACCGTCAGACCTTTCAGGCGCTCGGTCATCGCCGCAACAAAACGGTCGTGAATACCTTCGGTGACGATCAGGCGCGAGGACGCCGTGCAGCGCTGGCCGGTGGAGAAATAGGCGCCGTTGACGGCGACTTCGACGGCGGTCTTGAGGTCGGCGTCGTCGAGCACCACCAGCGGGTTCTTGCCGCCCATCTCGAGCTGGAATTTCTTCATGTTGCTCGAGGTCACGCAGGCCTGCGCGATCTTGCGGCCGGTCTGCACCGAGCCGGTGAAGGTGATCGCGGCGACGTCGGGATGCTCGATCAGGGTCTGGCCGACCACGGAGCCCGAGCCGACCACGAGGTTGAACACGCCGGCGGGAATGCCGGAACGGGTGATGATCTCGGACAGCGCATGCGCGGAGCCCGGCACCAGTTCGGCCGGCTTGAACACCACGGTATTGCCATAGCAGAGCGCCGGGGCGATCTTCCAGGCGGGGATCGCGATCGGGAAATTCCAGGGCGTGATCATGCCGACGACGCCCATCGGCTCACGGGTGAGCTCGACGTCGATGCCGGGACGCACCGAGGCGCCCTTTTCGCCGATCATGCGCAGCGCCTCGCCGGCGAAGAACGCAAAAATCTGGCCGGCGCGGGCGACCTCGCCGATGCCCTCGGGCAGCGTCTTGCCTTCCTCGCGAGCGAGCAGGCGGCCGAGCTCTTCCTTGCGGGCGATGATCTCGAGCGAAATCTTGTTCAACGCGTCATAACGCGCCTGCGGTGTCGATTGCGCCCAGGCGGGGAAGGCGGCCTTGGCTGCTGCGATCGCCTTCTCGGTCTGCGTCTTGTCGGCCTTGGCGTATTCGCCGACGAGATCATTGGTGTTGGAGGGATTGATGTTCTTGGTGACGCCGGAGCCGTCGACCCATTCGCCGCCGATGAAGTTCTTCAGGATCGCAGTCATAGCTTCCTCCAGAGTTTTTAACGAACCAGGCAGGGACGCTTGTCGTCGAAGGTCCAGCCGGGGATCAAGTCCTGCATGGCAATAGCGTCATCGCGGGCGCCGAGTCCATGCTGCTTATAGAGGTCATGCGCGGCATCGATGGTGGCCCTGTCGATTTCGATACCCAGGCCCGGCCTCTCAGGCACGGCGATCTTGCCGGCCTTGATCTGGAGCGGCTCCTTCGTCAGGGCCTGGCCGTCCTGCCAGATCCAGTGCGTGTCGATCGCGGTGACCTTGCCTGGGGCGGCGGCGCCGACATGGGTGAACATGGCGAGCGAGATGTCGAAATGGTTGTTGGAGTGCGAACCCCAGGTCAGGCCGTTGTCGCGGCAGGTCTGGGCCACGCGCACCGAGCCCTGCATGGTCCAGAAATGGGGATCGGCCAGCGGAATGTCCACCGCGCCGAGGCGCAACGCATGGGACAATTGCCGCCAATCGGTCGCGATCATGTTGGTCGCGGTCGGCAGGCCCGTTGCACGGCGGAACTCGGCCATGATCTCACGGCCGGAGAAGCCGCCTTCGGCGCCGCAGGGGTCCTCGGCATAGGCGAGGATGCCGTGCATATCCTTGCAGAGGCCGACAGCCTCGTCGAGCGACCATGCGCCGTTCGGGTCCAGGGTCACGCGCGCATTCGGAAAGCGCCTGGCGATTGCGGTGACGGCCTCGATCTCCTGCTCGCCGCGCAGCACGCCGCCCTTCAGCTTGAAATCGGCGAAGCCGTAATGGTCGTGGGTGGCTTCCGCGAGCCGCACCACGGTTTCCGGCGTCATCGCCTGCTGATGGCGGAGGTTGAACCATTCGGGCTTGCCGCTCTCGCCGCCGACATAGTCGAGCTTGGATTTGCGCCGGTCGCCGAGGAAGAAGAGATAGCCGAGCGTCTCGACGCTGGTGCGCTGCTGGCCTTCGCCGAGCAGGGCTGCGACGGGCAGGTTGAGATGCTGACCGAGCAGATCGAGCAGGGCGGACTCCACTGCCGTGACGGCGTGGATCATGACGCGGAGATCGAAGGTCTGCTTGCCGCGGCCGGCGGCATCGCGATCGGCGAAGGCGGTCCTGATATCGGCGAGGATGTTGTTCATCGCACCGACGGTCTTGCCGATCACGAGATCACGGGCGTCCTGCAGCGTCTGCCAGATCTTTTGGCCGCCGGGCACCTCGCCGACGCCGGTGTGACCGGCATTGTCGGTGAGGATGACGATGTTGCGGGTGAAGAACGGCGCATGCGCACCGCTCAGATTAAGGAGCATGCTGTCACGGCCTGCGACCGGGATCACCTGCATCGCGGTGACGACCGGTGCGCCAGTGATCTCGGTGTTAGCCATCGCAGGCTCCTCTCTGTATCGCTTGTTATTCTGCAGCCTGTTGTGACGATCGGATGGCGGGCAGATTCTTCACCAGCGCTGTCACCTCCGCGATCTCCTGCTCGGTGAGATCGGTCAGCGGCGGGCGGACCGGGCCGGAATCGCGGCCGATCACCTTCATGCCGGCCTTGATGATCGAGACCGCATAGCCCTTCTTGCGGTTGCGGATCGCGATCAGCGGCAGGATGAAATCCTTCAGGCCGGCGTGGATCGTCGCATGGTCGCGCTTGCGCACGGCGGCGTAGAAGTTGGTGGCGAATTCCGGAACGAAGTTGAATACGGCCGAAGAGTAGGTCGTCACGCCCATGTCGAGATAGGGCAGTGCGAAGGTCTCTGCGGTCGGCAGGCCGCCGATATAGGTCAGGCGGTCGCCGAGCTTGGTGTAGACGCGGGTCATCAGCTCGATGTCGCCGATGCCGTCCTTGTAGCCGACGAGGTTCGGGCAGCGCTCGGCGAGGCGGGCGAGCGTATCGGGCTGGAGGATGGCGTTGTCGCGGTTGTAGACGATGACGCCGATCTTCACGGAGGCGCAGATCGCTTCCACGTGGGCAGCAAGGCCATCCTGCTCGGCATGGGTGAGATAGGGCGGCAGCAGCAACAAGCCGTCGGCGCCGGCCTTCTCCGCGCCGATCGCGATCTCACGCGCGGTGGCGGTGCCGTAACCGGTGCCGGCGAGCACGGGCACGCGGCCCTTGGTCTCGTCCACGGCGATCTTGACGACCTGCGGAACCTCGGCGGCCGTCAGCGAGAAGAACTCGCCCGTGCCGCCGGCGGCGAACAGGCCCGCGACGTCATAGCCGCATAGCCAATCCATATTGGCGCGGTAAGTCGCCTCGTCGAAGGAGTAATCCGCCTTGAACGGGGTGACGGGGAAAGACAGGAGGCCGGATCCGATCTTCTGGGCCATTTCCTGCGGGGTCATCTTGCTCATGGGCGCTGCTCCCTGGTCTCGTGTTGTGGAGGACGCAAAGGCTGCGCGTCCATGCGCCGTGGTTTAGGAGACCGTTCGATGCGGGTCCAAGCCAAAGCCTATATCGACCGATGCGAAATCAGCATCAATCTTCCATCACCTCCGCCGAGGACAATTCGCTCGCGATTTTGACGAGCGCCGACAGCAGCGGGTTCTCGTCGTCGCGGCGCCAGACCATGAACAGCTCGACCGGGACGCGGGTGCGCAGCTTCAGCGGCCGCAGGCGGACGTCCGCGATCTTCAGGCTTGCCGCCGCCGCCGGCACGATGGCGAGGCCGAGGCCGGCGCGCACCATGGCGAGGATCGAGTGGATCTGGCTCAGGTGCTGGACATAGCGCGGCAGAATGTCGGCGCGGGTGAACAGCGCTACCAGCACGTCGTGAAAGTAGCGGCTCTCATAGGGCGAATACATCACGAAGGGCTGGTTGTCGAAATCCTTGATCGTGACGCTCTCGGCATTCGCCAGCGGATGCTTTTTGGGGATCGCGGCGAGCAGGGGCTCGGCGACGACGCGGCGGCTGGCGATTTCCGGGCGCGCGATCGGTGGCCTGAGCAGGCCGGCATCGATCTGGCCCGAGGTCAGCGCCTCGAACTGGTCGCCCGACACCATCTCCTTCAGCGAGAAGTCCACCTCGGGCAGCTTGGCGCGGCAGGCGGCGACGAGCTCGGGGAGGAAGCCATAGGCGGCGGCCGCGGTGAAGCCGATTTTGAGCGAGCCGGACTTGCCGAGCGCGATACGGCGGGCGACCTGCGAGGCGCTTTCCGCAAGCTTCAGGATGCGCCGCGCTTCCGGCAGGAAGCTGCGCCCGGCCGGCGTCAGGCGCACCGAGCGGCTGGTACGCTCCAGCAGCGGCGCATCGATGATGTGCTCCAGCACCTGGATCTGCCGGGACAGCGGCGGCTGGGTCATGTTCAGTCGCGCGGCGGCGCGGCCGAAATGCAGTTCTTCCGCCACCGTGACGAAACAGCGGAGCTGATTGAGGTCGAACATCGATACATGCCTTAGATGGATAAGGCGTTTCCCCGGCGCTTCTAGCATCGATTACTCCCAAAACAAAGACGGCGGCCGTGAAGCCGCCGTTAAGTTGCCTGGTCAAGCTCCCATGGGAGCCCTCAGGAGGAACGTTTGAGCACTACGCGCTCGATCTTGCCGACGACCACGAGATAGGCGAATGCGGCCACCAGCGCATTGGCGCCGACGAATATCAGCGCCCCGTTGAACGAACCGGTCGCGGCCAGGATGTAGCCGATCACGATCGGGGTGCTGATCGAGGAGAGGTTGCCGAAGGTGTTGAACAGGCCGCCCGAGACGCCGCCGGCTTCCTTCGGCGACGTGTCGGAGACGACAGCCCAGCCGAGCGCGCCGATGCCCTTGCCGAAGAAGGCGAGCGCCATGAAGCCGACCACCAGCGCCTGGCCGTCGACATAGTTGCAGGCGATGATCGACATCGACAGCAGCATGCCGCCGACGATCGGGATCTTGCGCGCCATCGTCAACGAGCCGGTCTTGCGCAGGATCGCGTCGGAGATGACGCCGCCAAGCACGCCGCCGATGAAGCCGCACAGCGCCGGCAGCGTCGCGACGAAGCCGGCTTGCAGGATCGACAGGCCGCGCTCCTTGACGAGGTAGACCGGGAACCAGGTCAGGAAGAAGTAGGTCAGCGTGTTGATGCAGTACTGGCCGAGATAGACGCCGAGCATCATACGGTTGGAAAGCAGCTGGCGGATGTGATCCCACCCGGAGCCGGCCTCGGGCGTGCGCTCTTGCTTCAGATCGTCTTTGGGCGCGTCGAGATCGACCAGCGCGCCGCCGTCCTTGATGTAATCGAATTCGGCCTCGTTGATGCCGGGGTGCTCTTTCGGCCCGTAGACGGTCTTGATCCAGACCAGGCCCATGACGATTCCGAGCGCGCCCATCACGAAGAACACGTAGCGCCAGCCGTAGTCGTGCGCGATCCAACCCATCAACGGCGCGAAGATCACGGTGGCGAAATACTGCCCGGAATTGAAGAACGCAGAGGCGGTGCCACGCTCGTTGCTCGGAAACCAGGCCGCGACGATGCGGGCGTTGGCGGGGAAAGACGGCGCTTCGGCGATGCCGACGAGGAAGCGCAAGCCGAACAGCACGGCGATCGCGGTGCCGGCGCTGAAGAATCCGACCCAGCCCTGCAGCGTCGTGAACAGCGACCAGACGATGATGCTGAAGGCATAGACGAGGCGGGAGCCGTAGCGGTCAAGCAGCCAGCCACCCGGCACCTGCGCGATCACATAGGACCATCCGAACGCCGAGAAGATGTAGCCCATCGCGACGGGATCGAGGTGCAGCTCCTTGGAGAGCGCGGGGCCCGCGATCGACAACGTGGCGCGATCGGCATAATTGACGGTCGTGACCAGGAACAACATGGTCACGATAAACAGTCTGACGCGAGACCTTCTCACGTCCGCTGCGGACATCACTGCGCTCATTTCGCGCCTCCTTAGAACTCGAACGTTTCCCCACTGCGACTCCTAGAGGTGCGCGCAGCGAAGTGTCCAAGTTCAAGGCAGTATCGATCGATGCCGTTTTTGGATGGATGGGAACGGCAGGGGGAGGAACGATTGTGAGAGAGTGCCGAGACGTGAGCCCCAATCTCGTCATTGCGAGCGCAGCGAAGCAATCCAGAATTCCACCGCGGAAAGACTCTGGATTGCTTCGCTGCGCTCGCAATGACGATGTGGAGAGAGCCCGCTTTTGCTACTACTGCTGCGCGCCCGGCAGTAGCGGCGCGAGCAGCCCGCGTGTCACGCCCGGCGGTGCCGCATCGAGTCCCAGCACGGCGCTTGCGGCCGGCAGCGCCGCGTCCGCCATCGCGGCGTGGCCTTCGGCGCTCGGATGCACGGCGCCGCCATAGACAGCGGAGAGCACGCCCCAGGTCGCGTCATGGATGTCGGTCGGCTGGCTTGCTGCCGGCAAGCCTTGCGGATAGGTCATCGCAGCGAAATAGCTGTCATTGGCGTCGCGGATCCACCGCGCGCGCGGCAGATAGGCGCGGAATTCCGAGGCGCCGCGGCCGCACAGCATCGGCTGGCCCGCCGCGCTCACGATGTCGGGATTGAAGCTCTGGCCGTTCTCGGCAAAGCAGGTGCGGTCGAATTCGGGATCGTTGCCCGAATGCGCGCAGAAGCCATGATCGGCGAACGCCGCCTGATGTGAATCCACGAAGGTCATGCGGTCGGCCTCGGGATCGCGGCACAGCGCGCCGCGGGTGCAGGTGGCGAGCCCCTTCAGTTGTGGCAGGAATTCGGTGTCGACGAAGGTCGAAACGCGGGCGAGGCGCTGCGGATCGGCGTTGAAGGACGGATGAATGTCGAAGCCGGCGCGGCCGCCGCGGCAGGGCACACCGCCATCGGCGAGCGCCGGATTGGCATAGGAGACGTAGACCACATGCGAGAGGTCGCCGCCGACCAGCGGCTTCAGCGCTTCGCGCAGCTTGACGAAATTCTGCGGCAGCTCGCGCGCCAGCGCATCGCGGGAATCATCGACGCTCGCCATCACCCCGGAGCGCCGGAATATCGCGCGCTCGGTTGCGGTCTCGACGATCACGTCGGCGACGAGGCCGGAGAAATAGACGTCGTTGGCGCCGACCGAGAGCAGCACGAGGTCGAGCGTGCGCTCGGGTTGGCGTTTCCGGGCCGCGGTCAGCGCCTCGCGCAGCTCGGCGACCTGCGCGTTCACGCTGATGTTGCAGACGCCGGTCTTGCCGGGCGGGCATTCGCGGGCGCGCTGCGAGCCGAGCAGCCCGTCGCTGATGCTGGCGCCGGTGCAGGCGAGCGGCAGAAAGGTCACGGCGACGTGGGTGTAGCGTACCGCGAGCGCCAGCGCGGTGCGGGCCTGGTAGCTGTAGAGCGATCGGTGGCAGGGCGAGTTGAACCAGAGCGCGCTGTAGCGCTGCCAGTTAGCAAGCGTATCGGGCGCTTCGCAGGCGCGGCCGCCCTTGAAGCCGGCCCGGCTCGGCCGGTAATACTGCGCGCCGGCGGTGCCGAGATAGGAGCGGAAGCAAAAACCTTCGTCCGACAGCGCCAGCGGCCGGTCCGGATTGCCTTCGCCCGAGGCGATGCTGTCTCCGAGGCCAGCGACGAAGATGTCGCGGACCTGGATCTCGGTCTGGACGCGCTGGGTCGGATCGGAGCCGGAGGAGACGTCGACGCTCGCGACCGTCTGCTTGCCGTAGCGTACCCGCAGATTGACCGGCTCGGCGCAGTCGAAGGTGGATTGTTGCGGCCCGTCGCCGTCGTCGAACGACCAGGCGCAGGTCGCGCCGACCGGCACCGCGCCGGCGAGGCGCACAGTGACGGGATGGTCGAGGGGGGTGAGGTAGTTTTCCTTCGTGTTGTCGCGGGTGCAGGGCTGGTTGACCCGGCCCTGGAGGTCGATGCAGAGCCGGTTGACCATGTTGCGGGCCCAGCCGCGGCCCTCGCTCTGGAGCTCCAGCGATTGCTCGGCGGCGAGGATGCTGCGGTTACGCGCGTTCTCGACATGAAGCAGGAAGTCGCGCTCCTCGCGGAACAGTCGGAAGCGGTTGCGCACCTCCCAGCTGATCTGCATGGCGCCGGCGTCCTGCGCGGCCGCCCGCTCCGGCGGCAAGGCGGTGAGGAGCCCGGCGAGCAGCAGGGCACCGGCGAGGAAACGGCGAAGGAATACAGGGATCATGGCCCGCGTTTTCAACGGCAAAGTTGAGGCGGAAATAAGAGAGCTGCTCTCCGCCTGCAACATTGGTCTGAAGGTTTTACCGGCCGCCGTCTAGCGGACTATCGACGGAGCATGATCTTTTCGGAGAGCCACTTCGCACTTTTCCGGATCATGCTCAGCGTTTGCTGGCCTGCCGCAGCGACCGCTCGCGCTCCATCGCTGCCACCTGCTTGGGCAGGTTGGCCTGCGCGCAGGCCTCCGCCAGCCGTCGACGCTCCTGCCAGGGCTCCACCACATTCATCCAGAGCTCGCGTGTGCCCATGATGGAGATGGCAAGACCGAACGGGATCACGAAATAGAGGATGCGGAAGACGAGGAGCGTGGCCAGAAGCTGCTCGCGGCCAAATTCGGGCAGCGCCACCAGCATGGCGGCGTCGAACACGCCGAGCGAGCCGGGGGCGTGGCTGGCGAAGCCGAGCAACGTCGCCAAAATGAACACCACGGAGAGCGACAGGAAATCGATCTGCGGAGTGGCCGGCACCAGAAGGTACATCGCCAGCGCGCAGAATCCGAGATCGACGACGCCGATCAGGATCTGCACCAGCGTCAGCGGCGCTGACGGCAGCACCACCTTCCAGCCCTTCTGGCCAAGCTCGCGGCGCTTCTCGCCCATGCACAGCCAGACCAGATAGGCGCCGATCGAGGCAAGGCCGCCGATCGCAATCAGCCGGTTGATCGACGACGGCAGCTGATCCATGTAGGAGGCGGCATCCGGATGGATGGCCATGCCGATCGAGAGCACGAAGATGTTACCGAGCCAGAAGGTCAGGCCCGACAGGAAGCAGATTTTGGCGACGTCGATCGCATTCAGCCCGTAATCCGAATAGATCCGGAAGCGGATCGCGCCGCCGGTGAAGACTGTGGCGCCGATATTGTGGCCGATCGAATAGGACGTGAAGCTGGAGAGCGCTGCGATGCGATAGGGCACGTGCTTCTTGCCGATCGTTCGCAGTGCAAAAAAGTCGTAGAAGGTCAGCGTACAGAACGCGAAGCATACGCAAATCGCCGCCAGCCCGATGTTTTCGCGGGGGATCTCGGTCAACGCGGTCAGGATGACCCCGGTGTCGATGCCCTTGAGGGTGCGCACCAGCGTGGTGATCGCGAACGCGATGATAAAGACGCTCGCCGCAACGCCGAGTCGCCGCCAGCCGATCCATCTCTTGAAGCCGCGCTTCAGCGCGGTCAGCAGTCCGTGCATTCATCCTCCCGGCGGGGGGCAAGACCGACCAGGCCAGACATTGGCCGGTCGGATGCGATCAGTGCCCGATGTGGGCTTGGATCGCTAGACATGATGTAGCTCATTTAAGGCAAAAACAGTGACTTGTGCAGCCCTTGACAAGGATAGGTTCTGTCTTGGACCAGCCACTTTGTCATACGCAGTTCACATCGGACGCGCGTTAAGCATATGAGTCGTAGGACCGGTCGCGTCCGTCCGTGACATGATTTCAGATCCTGCACGGCCGGCATTGTTCCAGCGCAAGGGATGCGGGCTTTTTTGGAACGACGATGCCGTGCGCTGGTTAGTGCCGCATCAGCAATCGAACATGGCGGAATAACCGGCTTCTCCTGAAAGCCGGTGCCTCCGTGTTCCCACAACCCGAGAGGATCGGACCGATGGGATTGTTCACAAAAGACATCAAAACCATGAACGACCTGTTCGTGCATCAGCTCCAGGACATCTATTACGCCGAGCAGCAGCTCACCAAGGCACTGCCGAAAATGGCGGATAAGGCGACCGATCCGCAGCTGAAGCAGGGCTTTTTGACGCACCTCGAAGAAACCAGGGAGCACGTCAAGCGGCTCGAGGAAGTGTTCAAGATGCACGGTGCGCAGGTGAAGGCGGTCGATTGCCCCGCGATCGACGGCATCATCGAGGAAGCCGACGAGACGGCCGGCGAAGTCGCCGACAAGGCGGTGCTCGACGCCGCGCTGATCAACGCGGCGCAGGCGGCGGAGCATTACGAGATCGTCCGCTACGGCAGCCTGATCGCCTGGGCCAAGCAACTCGGCCGCAACGACTGCGCCAGCATGCTCGCCAAGACGCTCGAGGAGGAGAAGGCCACCGACAAGAAGCTGACCACGATCGCCGAGAGCAAGGTGAATCTGCGCGCTGCAAGCTGAGGCCAGGCTTAGCCAGGATAGAGCGTCGGGGGGGGGGCCCCCCCCCCCCCCCCCCGGGGCGCCGCCCCGGGGGGGGGGGGGGTGGGGGGTTTGGGGTAAATGAGGGGGGGGGGGAGTGTTTTGTTGTGCGGGGGGGGGGCGCCCGCTGGGGGGCGGGGGGG
>NZ_JBVVPN010000003.1:139461-192154 GCF_055811035.1 Bradyrhizobium sp. MI1.10 | reverse complement strand
CCCCTCGCGCCCCCCCCCCCCCCCCCCACCCCCCCCCCCCCCCCCCCCCCCCGGGGGCGCCCCCCCCCCCCCCCGCGGCGCCGCCCCCCCCCCCCCCCGGGGGGGGCGCCCCCCCCCCCCCCCCACGCTCGCACGTTACGCATCCATTACGCATGCATCATTCGATCGTTGTCGTAACATGACGGCGAGCGGGAAGTGTATCGTTCGCATGGGGCTGCAACCGAGATGGCAGCATGCGAGTAAGCACCGCCAGATACGAAGCCTTCGAAGCCGGCGCGCCGCATTCCGGCTCCCGCCTTGCGACGTCTCTCACCCTTGCCGCGATGAGCCTTGGTTATGGCGTGGTGCAGCTTGACGTCACCATCGTCAACACCGCGCTCGACGCCATGGGCAGGACGCTCGGCGGCGGCGTCGCCGAGCTGCAATGGGTGGTCAGCGCCTACACCATTGCGTTTGCCGCCTTCATCCTGACGGCCGGCGCACTCGGCGACCGCATCGGCGCCAAGCGCGTCTTCATGGCGGGCTTCGCAATCTTCACCGCGGCCTCGCTCGCCTGTGCGTTGTCGCCCAATGCGACCGTGCTGATTGGGGCGCGGCTGGTCCAGGGGCTGGCGGCGGCGATCCTGGTGCCGAATTCTCTTGCCCTGCTCAATCATGCCTATCCGGATGACCGCGAGCGCGGCCGCGCCGTCGCGATCTGGGCGGCCGGTGCGAGCCTCGCGCTCACCGCGGGCCCCTTCGTCGGCGGCGCGCTGATCACAGTGGTCGGCTGGCGCGCGATCTTTCTCGTCAACCTTCCGATCGGCCTCATCGGCCTTTGGCTGAGCTGGCGCTATGCGACCGAGACCACGCGCGCGCCCTCACGCGAGATCGATCTGCCCGGCCAGCTCGCGGCGATTGGTGCGCTGGGGGCGCTCGCCGGCGCGATCATCGAGGGGGGCGCGCTTGGCTGGCAGCATCCGGCTGTGCTCGCGGCGTTCGCTTCAGCCGCTCTCCTGGCGGTGCTGTTCGTCTGGCGCGAGAGCCGCGCGACGCAGCCGATGCTGCCCCTGTCCCTGTTCGATCACCGGCTGTTCAGCCTGACCGCACTCGTCGGCCTGCTCGTGAACGTCGCGATCTACGGGCTGATCTTCGTGCTCAGCCTGTACTTCCAGAGGATCAACGGCCTGTCGGCGTGGTGGACCGGTCTCGCCTTCGTGCCGATGATGGCGGTGGTGCTTCCAGTCAATCTGCTGGCGCCTCGTCTCGCCGAGCGTATCGGGGCGTGCCCGACCATCGTCCTCGGCGCCTGCGTCTCGGCGCTCGGTTGCGTCGGCCTGCTCTGGATCGAAGCCGGCACGAGCTATTGGGCGATTTTTGCACAGATGATCGCGATCAGCAGCGGACTTGGGCTGCTGGTGCCGCCGCTGACCTCGACCTTGTTGGGCAGCGTCGAGAAGGCGCGCTCCGGCATCGCGGCGGGCGTCCTGAACGCGACGCGGCAGACAGGCAGCGTGCTCGGCGTTGCGCTATTCGGTTCGCTAGTGGCCTCGGAAGGCGCGTTCATGACCGGCCTGCACGCATCGCTGGCGGTCTCGGCCACCGTCCTCGTGCTCGCTGCCGCCGTGATCGGGATCGGCGCGCGTTCGCGCGGGTGAACTGTGTGGAGGAATCAGCCGCGGCGCAGTGCGAAATGCGCGCCGCAGAACGCCATCGCGGCACCGAGGCCCAGCGCGGCAATCCCGGCCAGCACGCCCGAGACCGTCGGGACCGGGCTCGGCGCCGAGGCCACCTGGCCCGCACCCGCAAGCAGCAGCACGCCGACCGCGATCAGGAATTGCCGCATCCGTTGCGGGATCTGGCCCGAGACGGCGCTCTGCATCAATGTCGCCGTGAAATAACCGCCGGAGAAGCCGACGGAGGCGATCAGCCACCAGGCGATCGCCGCGCCCGCCGGTATGAACTCGTGCGTGTCCGAGTGCCAGAGGCCGCCGAGGTCGAGCCCGTAGCGGGCGCCCAGCATGTGCACGGCGAGCGCGAGCAGCACGCCGGAGATCACGGCGGCGCCGAGAATCAGGCGGCGCGGAAAAAAAATCGTCTCAGCCATGTCCCGCTTGTAGGATGGGGCAGGGCGCCCACGCAAGCGGATCGCAGATGGGATCGCCCGGATTGGATTGTTTGTGAAGATGCAGGATTCGGGAGCCGAGGCGGCTGCGGGCGCGAGCTACGCCTACAAGGCGTCGCTGATCGGCTCGGCGCATCGCTTCGAGCTGACGGAGGAGGGGCTGTCCTGGCACATCGGCGGCCGTTCGGGCCTGTGGCGTTATGACGAGATCAGTGCAATCCGGTTGTCGTTCCGCCCCGTCTCGATGCAGCAGCATCGCTTTCGCGCCGATGTCAGCCATGCCAGTGGCGGCCGCATCAGGATTCTGTCGACGAGCTGGCAGACCGCGGCCTTGATGGCGCCGCAGGACAATGGCTTTCGCAATTTCATCGTCGCGTTGCACGCGCGCATGGCGCAGGCCGGCAGCCAAGCCGAGTTGACCGCGGGCCTTGGCCGCAGGACCTACGCGACAATGCTGGCTTTTCTTGCGGCGCTTGCGGTGGCGATGACGGGGCTCCTGGTCCGGGCGCTTGCGATCAGCGAATTCGCCGGCGCGCTGTTCATCATCGGTTTTGCCGCGCTGTTCGCTTGGCAGATCGGCGGCTTCGTGCGGCGTAACCAGCCGCGGAGCTACAGCTTCGATCGCGTGCCGAGCGCTTTGCTGCCCTAATGGCCGTGTTGCCTTGGGTGCAATGGGCCGCAACCAAACGTGACTTCGCGCCGTTGCCCCGGTGTCGCATCGTGCTGCCATGTCAACCATGGACCGCGGCATGCGTAGGCCTTCGGCGGATGAGATCTCCGAGATCAACCGCGCCCATCTGATCGATACGCCGCTGCAGCCGGCGGACCTCCTGTTTATGTTCGGCACCCGAGAGGACGTCACGCTGCGGGCCGATACGGCGGGGCGACTATGGCGCCAGGGCTATTTCCGCTGGTCGGTTGTCAGCGGCGGCGTGACGGCGGGCTCGGAGCAATCCGAGTGCACGATTATCAAGGCGGCGATGGTCGCGGCCGGCATTCCAGCTGACCGAATTCTCGAGGAACATCATGCCCAAAACACAGGCGAGAACGTGATCCTTTCGCTGCCGATCATTGACGCGGCGCTCGGGCTGCACAATGTCCGCACCGTGATCTGCCTCGGCAACACCTGGACCGCGCGGCGCTATCCAATGACGCTGCACCGGCACTGGCCGGAGGTCGAGAAAATGCTGCTCACGGTCGACAGCTTT
Source organism: Bradyrhizobium sp. MI1.10 (assembly GCF_055811035.1). Taxonomy (NCBI): domain Bacteria; kingdom Pseudomonadati; phylum Pseudomonadota; class Alphaproteobacteria; order Hyphomicrobiales; family Nitrobacteraceae; genus Bradyrhizobium; species Bradyrhizobium sp. MI1.10. Next base: position 188,842 of record NZ_JBVVPN010000003.1, on the reverse strand, counting down.
GCGACGCCGCGCGCGCTCTGGCACACCGATCCCGAATTTCGTCGCCGCATGCTGCATGAATGCGACAAGATCGAGCCTTACAAGGCGAAGGGCTTCATCGCGGAATGGCCGGAGGCCTGAGCGGGGAACGGCATCAGATTATTGTTTGACGCGTTTTCTTGACGCGAACCGGTATCCACTTCGCTCGAAGACGCTTTAGCTACTCCGTCGAGTCGAAATCCTCTTCCTTGGTGCCGAGTAGCGATGCGATCGTGCGCAGGCCGGAATCGAGCTGCTCGAAGGACGGTGGGGCGAGCGCGAGCCGCACTGCGTTCGGTGCGTGGCCATGGGCGATCGCGAAGGTCGAGGACGGTGTCAGCGCGATGCCGCGCCGGGCTGCTGCGGCGACGAAGGTCTGCGAGCGCCAGTGTGCCGGCAGCGTGAGCCAGAGGTGATAGGAGCGGGGATCGGCGGAGAGCTGGTAGCCGGCGAGCAACCTTGCCGCGGTCTGCTGGCGGCGCGCAGCGTCGATGCGTTTCAGCCGCGTCAGCTCGGCGACGGTGCCGTCTGCCATCAGCCGCTGCCCGGATGCGAGCGCGTGACCGGAGGCGATCCAGCCGCCGGTGCGGACCGCGCTCATCACGCTCTCGCGCAATCGCGGCGGCGCGACCAGGATGCCGAGCGCGAGGCCCGGCGCGACCTTCTTGGACAGGCTGTCGATCACGATGCAGCGGTCGGGGTCGAGCGCGGCCAGCGGCGTGTCGTCGGCCAGAAAGCCGTAGACGGCATCCTCGATGATGGTGAGATCAAGCTTCTCGGCAACGCGCATGATGTCGGCGCGCCGCGTCGCGTTCATGGTGACGCCGAGCGGGTTCTGGATGATGGGCTGGAGATACAGCGCCGACAGATGTGCCTCGCGATGCGCCTTCTGGATGGCGTCGGGGCGTGCGCCAAATTCGTCGATCGGTATCGGGACCAGCGTCACGCCGAGCCGCGCGGCGATGCTCTTGACGTACGGATAGGTCAGCGCCTCGACGCCGCAGCGGCCGCCGGTGGGAACGAGGGCTGCGAGGGCGGCCGCGAGCGACTGCTTGCCGTTCGCAGTGAAGATGATCTGCTCGGCTTGCGGTGCAAAATCCTTGCGCGCGAGATAGGCGGCGGCCGCATTGCGCGCGCTCTTGGTGCCGGTGCTGGTGGAGACGCGCAGCGCGGATTCGAGCGCGTCAACGCGTTCGAGGCCCGCAAGGCTCTTGGCGATCATCGCCCATTGCTGCGGCAGCAGCGGATAATTGACCTCGAAATCGATCCGCGCGTCGCGCGGCTCGCTCAGCGCCTCGACCTCGCGCCTGATGTCGCCGGAGATGAAGGTGCCGCGGCCGACCTCGCCAACGACGAGGCCGCGGCGGAGCAACTCCGTATAAACCCGGCTCGCGGTCGAGACCGCGATGCCACGGTCATAGGCAAAATTGCGCTGCGGCGGCAGCCGGTCGCCCGGCCTTAACGTGCCGTTAGAGATATCGAGAGCAATGGCATCGGCAAGCTTCACGTATTCGAACTTGGACATTATTGCACCGAGAGCAATGTTTCACTTGCTCCGAGTAGTGTACTGGAGCATTTAAGTTCCATCAAGCTTCACGATTGAGCCGAGGAGAGCGAGAGCAATCCGACGGCAAATGAGGTGCAGGCGCTCGGGCGCTTGCGCCAACGGCATCCGCATCGCCGCGTGGACAACAGGCCGGAGAAGGACAATGACCACGATCTCGCAGACCGCCGGGCGGAGTTTACGCTCATCCTCGTCAGACGGATTTTTTCGCAAGCTCGCCCACGGCGCCTATGCGCTGTTCGACGCCCTGGAGCGCCGCTCCGCCGTCAAGACGCTGAACGACCTCGATGACCGCGCCTTGCGCGACATCGGTATCACGCGCAGCCAGATCGAGGATGCGGTCTACGGTCAGGCCAAAGCAGAGCTGACGCGGTTTCTGTAAGCGCTTCGCTCTTGTCCCGGACGCGCTGCGTCCGGGGCACCAGACTGAGTTTTCAGGTACATCTGCTTCGATATCGTCATTGCGAGCGCAGCGAAGCAATCCAGAAACCCACCGTGGAAAGACTCTGGATTGCTTCCGCCTTCGCTAAAGCTTCGGCGGACAAGTCGCTGCGCTCGCAATGAAGGCGTTGGTGGGTAGCACTGTCGTTCCTTTAACTCGTACTTTTATCGTAGACACAGCTTCGCATCCTCGCGGCTTGTTTCGCCCGAGCTTTGCTTCGTCGCCTCACCCTCTAACGAAAGAGGGCGCAGGGAAGACCGGGCGCCGGCTGGCACCCGCGGTCCACTGTGCGAAATTGCAGTAAGAAAATCTGCACAGTGGCATACAGGTGAAGCCTGAACATCCGGCCTTCCCTGCGCAGTGGCTTTACGGCTTATGTCGCGCTCTCCCCGGGGAGCGATGCACTATTGCCCCCGTCGCCTTGCGGATGGCTGATGCGGATGCCCGGTCGGGCAACCCACATCACCGCAACACTTGGCGCACAGACCCCGGGCGCCAGGACCACACGATTTCGCCGTACGCCGATCACACCGGTCGAGTGCGCGGCGCCTTCGCTCACGGTTGCCCGCCCTGCAAAGCCGTTTGCGCCGATGTGGCCAACGTCCACCGCCGTCCGGCCCGCGTTCGTGACGATCGCGATACGCCCCTCTTCCTTGGGCCGGAGTGAGGCGGAATATACGCAATTCCGAAATTCGGTAAAGTGGAATATTTTTCGTGGCGCGCGTTGACCGAGAGCTTGGGTGTTTTGCCGGACGGGCAATGCAAGGGCTAGTAGCCCGGATGAGCGAAGCGCTATCCGGGAATCGTGACACGAGCTGTCCCGGGTATCGCTTCGCTCACCCGGGCCACGAGCTTGTATATGGTTCAGGCGAAGGCGGCCTGGCCCCAAAAACCGCCGAGAGCTCGATCGCCTTCGGAGCGCTCGGGCTTTCGGCGAGGTCGTGTCGCTGCGCCGCGTTGGCGCCGATGCCGGACATCCCGGCGCGGCAAATGTGCAGCGACGTTGCCCGCGAACCTGGCGATACGTGCGGCAGCCTGTTTAACGACGAACTGCATCGTCGTGACGCGGCTGAGCACGCCGAGCAGGATCAGCACCGAAAAGATGTCGATATAGGCGAGGAAGTCGCCGACCAGCATCAATTCCGGCGGGATTGGGATCCCGTGGTAGTAAGCCAGTATGAGGATCACGACGGGGATGAAGGCGATCACCTTCCGCACCGTCAGCCTGTCCAGCAGTGCGGCCAGTTGCACGACCAGCACCTCCCATAAAGCATCGCCGATCGCGAGCGGGATCTCGTACGTCCATCTCCGCCACCATTGCTTCACGACATTGCTCCGAGCTCAGTGCCTCACCACCAACACAGAGCATTTTGCGTAGCGCACGACATGCCCGGCATTGGAGCCGAGGAAATAGGTGCGCATCGCCGGCCGGTGCGAGGTCATCACGATCAGCTCGGCCTTCATGTGCACGGCTTCCTCCAGGATCTCGTGATAGATGCCGCCCTGGCGCACCACGCTAGAGATGCGGGAAGGCTCGATGCCGGACTCGCGTGCGACGATGGCGAGGGCTTCTTCCGAGGTCTGGCGCTGCTGTTCGTCGAAATCGGCCGGCACGTATTCGGCCAGCATCACCGGCGTCATCGGCAGCACGTTGAGCAGGCGCACCACCCCGCTCCAGGTCTGCGACAGCGTTGCCGCGGTCGCGATCGCCGGCTTGGCCAGGTCGGTGTCGGCGAGGTCGATGGGCACGAGGATGGACTTGAACATCTGCGCCTCCAAATCTTTCAGTCAGGACGTCTTGCCGGCACGTCACGCGATCAACCCGATCGAAGCAGCGTTAACTTCGAAGCAGCTTTGGACTGACGAACAACACCAGCTTGCCGCGGCGGTAAGCCACGTCACCCCAATCCTTGACGTCAAAGTCGAAGATCGCAAGCCCCGACGTGGGCAGGTTGTCGGCGAGCGCCTTGGCGGCGGCCGGATCGCCGCCGCCCGTCAGCATCAGGGCGATCTCGTGCATGCCCGGATTGTGGCCGACCAGCAGCAATTGCCTCGGATCAGCCGGAATGGTTGCAGTGCGAATGGATTCCAGGATCTGGGCGGGATCGGCGGCGTAGAGTTCCGGCAGGACCTCGACCTGCGGCGCGGCGACGCGGTCCTTCATGGTCTCCCAAGCAATGTCCCAGGTCTGCCGGGCCCGGACAGCATGCGATACCAGTACGGCCTCGGGAAAGGGGGGATGGCAGGCCATCCAGTCGCCGATCTCGGCGGCATCCTTGTGGCCGCGGTCGTCGAGGCGGCGATCCTGGTCACGGCCGCTCGGCGCGTCGGTCTCGGTCTTGGCGTGACGCAGCAGCATCAAACGGCGCATGGCACTCTCGAATCGTTACGCGTCCAGAATAATCTACAGGTGCCGCTTGAGGGCAAGGTGACAAGGGCCTGCACAGTCCTCTAAAGCGCGATGAGATTAGGACAAATCCCCATCGCGCTTTAAATTTTTGTTATGAGCATGATCTTTTCGGAAAACCGCTGCACACTTTTCCGGATCATGCTCTAAGAAACGACATGAGCGAGACTTTCACAAGCGTGTCCCAGGAAGAAGCCGGCTTTCGTGAACGCGCGCGACTGTCGTTCGATCTCGACGCCGACATCTGCGTGATCGGGGCGGGGCTTGCAGGGCTCTCCATTGCGCTCGAGGCGGCCCGGCTGGGCGCCAGCGTCGCGGTGCTCGAGGGCCGCCACATCGGCTGGAACGCTTCCGGCAATCAACTCGGCACCGTGATGCCGGGCTTCGCGCTGCCGCTCGCCGAGCTGATCGAGCGCATCGGCTTCGAGGACGCGCGGGAATTGTGGACGCTGTCGAAAGAGGGCGCCGAGTTTGTCCGGGCCAATGCCACGGAAGAGAACATGCCCGGGATCGGCCCGACCGACGGCGTGCTCGAGGTCTCCAACGTCGATGCCGGCGACCGGCTGATCAGCCGCTTGCAGATGTTGAACGAGGATTTCGACACCGAGGCCGAGGGCTGGCAAGTCGATCGCGTCCGCGAGGTGCTCAAGACCGATCACTACTTCCATGGCGTGTATTATCCAAAGGCGTTCCAGGTCGACGGCCGCAAATATGTGCACGGCCTCGCGGCGCTGGCGCGGCGGGCGGGGGCGCGCATCTTCGAGGATACGCCGGTCGTCAGCATCGATCATTCCGGCATCCGCAAGCGCATCGTCACGCCCTCGGCGCGGCTGCGCGCCACCCATATCGTGCTCGCCGGCAACATCCATCTCGGTGCGCCGTTGCGGCGCCTGTCGGAAACGCTGCTGCCGGTCTGGCGCTATGCCGGCATCACCGCGCCGCTCGGCGAGCGCCTGCACGAGATCATCGCCTTCAAAGGACCGGTGATGGATTCCGACGGCGTCGACCATTTCCGGATCGTCGAGGGCGACCGCCTGATGTGGGAGAGCCCGGAGACCACCTGGGCGGCGCGACCGCAACGCTTTGCGGGCGCCGTCAGGCGGCGGATCCGGTCCATCTTTCCCCAACTCGGCAATGTCGAAATCACCGAAATGTTCGGCGGCGCCACCGGCCAGACCGTGCATGGCATGCCGCAGATCGGCCAGTTGCGCAAAGGCCTGTGGGTGGCCAGCGGGTTCGGCCGCCAGGGCATGAACACCTCGGCCATGGCCGGGCAGATGATCGCCCGCAGCATCCTGTGGGGCGACGAGCGCTGGAAGCTGTTCTCGCCGTTCGAGCTGGTCTGGGCGGGTGGAACGACGGGGCGCGTCGCCGGGCAACTGGTCGGAATCTGGGGCAGGGCGAGTTCCGCCGCCGCAGGCTCGCTTGCCCGCTATCGCGAGCGTGCCAGGGTCAAGGACCGGGAACGCGAGGCGCGGCTGGCCGAAGCCAACCGGGCCGCCGGGACCGGTCCGCGCCGTCCGCTGCCCGGGGTTCGGCCCCGGCCGGCCCCACCGCCGAAGCCGGTGGCGGAAGCCGTGGAACCGGTCCCGCAGGACGACGGCGCCTCGCGATAAGGTGAGAAAAACTCCGCCCGGAAGTGTAACGTCGGCCGTGAGAGCCCGTATCTCAGGGCGTAGACGCTCCCGCATGGAGAATGAGATGTTTGACCGCCGCATCCTGTTGACGACTGTCGCCGGCCTGTTCGGCCTTGCGGCCTTCCGCTGGCTCAGAGCATCGCCCGCGGAGGCTGGAGAGAAAGCCGCGCAGAAATTCGAGATCGACAAGACGGACGCCGAATGGCGTGCCCAGCTCACGCCGCAGCAATATGAGATCCTGCGCAAGGAAGGCACCGAGCGGCCGGGCTCCAGCCCGCTGCTCAAGGAGCATCGCAAGGGCATCTTCGCCTGCGCCGGCTGCGACCTGCCGCTGTTTGCGTCCGACACCAAATTCGAGAGCGGCACGGGATGGCCGAGCTTTTACCAGCCGATCGAGGGCAATGTCGGCAAGACCGAGGATCGCACATTTGGCATGCTCCGCACCGAGGTGCATTGCCGGCGCTGCGGCGGCCATCTCGGGCACGTCTTCGACGATGGTCCGAAGCCGACCGGATTGCGCTACTGCATCGACGGTTTCGGGCTGGTCTTCCATCCCGCGGCTGCGTCGGCGACGTAAGGCGTCGCTGGAGCATTCCGGAGCGATGCATGAGCATCGAATTATGGTGCGCAATTGCGCACCTGAGAATCTCGAGATTCCGGGTTCGGTCTTGTGGACCGCCCCGGAATGACAGGCAAGTACCGGCAATTGTTGCCGGTACCGGCAATTGTGCCCCGGTCATCAGACTGGGGCTTTTTCGTTAAGCCATTGATTTCATGAGAAAACCCGCATTGGCATAGCCCTTGCGACAGTCTCCTTCGACTGCGGCCATGGTCGACCGGCCGCCGAGATCGGATCTGGAGACAAAGTTATGGGTATCTTCGATGCAATGAACACCTCGGTGGGTGGCCTGCAGGCGCAGTCCTACGCGTTGCAGAACATTTCCGGCAACATCGCGAACTCATCGACCACCGGCTACAAGGGCATCGGCACCAGCTTCGTCGATCTCATTCCGGACGCCTCAGTGCCGAGCAAGCAGGTCGCCGGCGGCGTGACCGCCAACGCCAAGGCCACCATCACCACGCAGGGTACGATCTCGGGCTCCAGCGTCGCCACCAACATGGCGATCACCGGCGACGGCTTCTTCTCGATCCAGAAGGCGACCGGCGTCGTCGACAACGTTCCGGTGTTCAGCGGCGTCACCTATTACACCCGCCGCGGCGACTTCCAGCTCAATGCCAACGGCAACCTGGTCAATGGCGCCGGCTATTATCTGATGGGCACCACGGTCGACCCCAAGACGGGCAACCCGACCGGCAACGTCGCGACCGTCCTGAAATTCCAGAACAACTTCATCCCGGCGCAGGCGACGACCTCGATCCAGTACGCGGCGAACCTGCCGAGCGTGCCGAACACGGCGGCAAGCTCCACCGCAGCGAGCAAGACGCTGCTGGCAGCCGGCGGCCTGAACCCGTCGGATTTCGCCGCCAACCCGCTGATCGTCGGCACGCCGCCCCCGCCTTATGTGAACGCGACGGTCTCCGGCGGCGCCGCTACCGGCAATCTGCGCTCGGCCTACACGTCGACGACGGTGACTGGCTCGGTGGCGCTGCTGAACAGCGCCTCGGCAGTAGCGAACAGCGGCACGTCCCTCGACCCCACTGCTGTCCCGCATCTCGCTGCCTCGCTGGCTGGCCAGACGCTGTCCATCAACAATGGCGGTGGCGTCTATACGATCAGCTTCGACAACACCATTACGGGCATCACCACGACCGCCACCGGCACCGTGATCGGCGTGAAAAACGGCACCACGAACACCGTCAACGATATCCTGACTGCGATCGCAACAGCCGGAGGCGCCGGCAACGGCGTCACCGCGCTGGTCAACACGAGCGGTAACATCCAGATCTCTGGCGGCGTTAATGTCGATCTCGCGATCAGCGGTAACGCGGCCACCACGCTCGGCCTCAGCAACGTGACGCGCGGGGGCAACGTGTTGTCCTCGCCTCCGATCACCGGCAACACGCTGCTCAGTGGCGCTGCCACGGCCGGCAGTTCGGAAGTTCTTTCATCGGGCTTCTCTGCGGGCCCCCCCGCCGATACCATCACCGTGAACGGTCAGGTGCTGACTTTCGTCTCCGCGGCCGGTCCAATTGCCAACCCGAATCAGATCAGCGTCACTGACGACGTCTCGGTCTTGCTTCAGAAGATCGACTTTCTCAGCGGCACCTCGGGCTCATCGATCACTAACGGTGTGATCACGCTGAATACCGGTATCGCCAGCCCCGCCCTGCAGGTGTCCAGCAGCAACACCAGTGCCTTCGCCGCGCTTGGATTCACGTCGGCCATCAACAAGCCCCGCGGCGGCGGCGGCACCGCTGGCACCGGCACCGTGATCGGCAACGACATCGCCACCTTCACCAAGGAATCGATCAGCGGCGGTGCAGTCACCGCCTACAACGCCGCGGGCACGCCGGTGAACCTGCAAATGCGCTGGGCCAAGACCGACAGCGCCTCGCTGGGCAACGGGCATACCGATAGCTGGAACCTGTTCTACCAGACCGATCCGAGTGCGACCGGCACGGCGGTCGGCTGGGCCAACACCGGACAGACGTTCACCTTCGCGGCCGACGGCTCGCTGGCCTCGCCCAGCGGCTCGGGCATCACCATCAACAATGTCAGCGTCGGCGGTCAGTCGCTCGGTGCGCTCTCCTTCAACATCTCCTCGGGCGGGCTGACGCAATATGCCAGCACCAGCGGCGCGGTGACCATCAACACCATCACCCAGAACGGCTATGCCGCGGGCCAGCTCCGCTCGGTCTCGGTCAACAACAGCGGTCTCGTGGTCGGCACCTTCTCGAACGGCCAGAACCTCGACCTCGCCCAAGTGACGTTGTCGCACTTCAACGGCACCAACTACCTCAAGGCGCTCGACGGCGGTGCTTACGCTTCGACTGAGCAGTCGGGACCCGCGATCGACGGCGCTTCGGGCTCGATCAGCGGCTCGTCGCTGGAAGGCTCGAACACCGACATCGCCGACGAGTTCACCAAGCTGATCGTGACCCAGCAGGCCTACTCGGCCAACACCAAAGTGATCACGACGGCGAATTCGATGGTGCAGGACCTCTTGAACGTGTTGCGCTGATCCGCGCGTGACGTAACCAAAGGCGGCAAGTCAACATGGGTTTGAGTTCAGCCCTCGCCAGTGCGATGAGCGGTCTGCGTGCCAACCAGGCCGCGCTCTCGATCGTGTCCTCGAACGTCGCGAATTCGCAGACGCCGGGTTACATCGTCCAGACGCCGAACCAGATCGAGGTCACCACCGGCGACTTCGGCTCAACGGTGATGACGACCGGCGTCAGCCGCGAGCTCGACACCTATGTGCAGAACCAGCTGCGCACCGAGACCGGTGGCAGCGGCTATGCCGACCAGATGGCCAACATCCTGAAGCAGCTTCAGAATGTCTACGGCACGCCAGGCAATAGCGGCACGCTTGAAACAGCCCTGAACAATTTCACCACTTCGCTGCAGGCGCTGTCGACCAACGCGGGCTCGTCGTCGGCGCAGACGGTTGCGCTTGGCGCCGCGCAGGGGCTGGCCCAACAGCTCAACCTGACCACCAGGGGCATCCAGTCGCTGCGTGCCAACGTCGAGCAGGATCTCGGGACCTCGGGGCAGCAAGCCAACGCGGCGATGCAGAAGATCGCCGACATCAACACCAAGCTCCAGGGCCTCTCGGCGAACGATCCGTCCGCGGCGACACTGATGGACCAGCGCGATCAGGCCATCAACACGCTGTCGAAATTTGTCGACGTCCGCGTCACCACCGACGGCTCCAACCAGGCTAACATCTACACCACCACCGGCTTCCAGCTGGTCGGCGCCGGGCTCGCCTCGCAATTCTCCTTTGCCTCCGCCGGCGCGCTGACGGCGACCTCGCTCTACAACAGCGATCCGAGCAAGTCCGGCGTCGGCGCATTTAACCTCAAGCTGCCGAACGGCTCGCAGATCGACGCCGTCGCCAACAACGTGGTCTCGTCCGGCCAGATCGCCGCCGATCTCAAGCTGCGCGACCAGACGCTGGTGCAGGCGCAGACCCAGATCGACCAGCTCGCCGCCACGATGTCGAGCGCGCTGTCCGACAAGACCACGGCCGGCAGCACTGTCTCCGGCCCGCCGGCCGGGTTCGACCTCGACCTTTCCGGCGCGCAACCGGGCAACACGGTCAACATCACCTACACGGACACGGTGACCAACACCCAGCGCCAGGTCACGCTCGTCAACGTGACCGATCCGGCGGCGCTGCCGCTTCCGAACGCCACCAACGCCAACCCGTTTCAGATCGGCGTGAATTTCTCCGGCGGCATAAGTGGGATCGCGGCGACGCTCAACACCGCGCTCTCAGGCGCGCATCTGTCCTTCTCCGCGGCCCCATCGCCGGCGACCGCGACGACGCTGCGCGTCACAGATGACAACAGCGGCGTCGCCAAGGTCAATTCGGCCTCGACCACCAGGACGATTTCGTCGCTGACCTCGGGCAGTCCGCAACTGCCGCTGTTCACCGACGGCGGCCAGGCGCTCTACACCGGCGCGATCACGGCGTCGGGCTCGCAGATGACCGGCCTCGCCGGACGCATCGCGGTGAACACGCAGCTCGCCGCCGATCCGACCAGGCTCTCGGTCTACAGCACCTCGCCGGTGACACCCACCGGCGACACCAAGCGCTCGGACTATCTCTATTCGCAGCTCACCTCGGCGGTGTTCTCCTATTCGCCGCAATCCGGTCTGGGCTCGGCGAGCCAGCCCTTCACCGGCAGCGTCTCGAACTACCTGCAGCAGTTCCTGAGTGTCCAGGGCAACGCCGCGACCCAGGCAACCGCGCTCCAGCAGGGCCAGAGCGTCGTGGTCTCGACGCTCCAGGCGAAATTCAACTCGACCTCCAGCGTCAACCTGGACTCGGAGATGTCGAACCTGATCCAGCTTCAGAACGCCTATGCCGCCAACGCCCATGTCATGTCGGTGGTGCAGGGCATGATGAACACGCTGCTCCAGGCTCAAGTGTAACAAGTAACAGGGCTCTGAAACATGTCGATCAGCAGCATCAATTACTCCTCGTCGGTTCTCGGCTCGCAGATCCGCAATATCAACCAGCAGCTCACCGACCTGTCGACGCAGCTCTCGACCGGGAAGCTGTCGCAGAACTATTCCGGGATGGGCACCAACGAGGGCTTTGCGATCGCCGGGCGCGCGCAGATCTCCAACATCGCCGCCTATACCGACACGATGACCAACGTCAACGTCAGCATCAACCTCGCCAATACGGCTTTGCAGTCGCTGACCACGATTCGCAACACGGTGCAGACGGGCTCGGCCAACACCGCGCAGGATCTCAACGTCAACGGCCAGACGGTTGCGCAGAACACTGCGGCTGCGCAATTCGGCTCGATGGTCGGCGTTCTCAACACGCAGTCGGGCAACCGCTATCTGTTCTCCGGAACCGCCTTCAACACGCCGTCGGTCGCGAATGCCGGCGACATCATCAACGGCACCACGACGCAGGCGGGCTTCAAGACCGTCATGGCAGAGCGCCAGGCCGCTGACCTCGGCGCCAACGGCATGGGCCGGCTGGTGCTGGCGGCGCCACAACCGACGCCGAGCTCGGTGAAGGTCTCTGAGGACGCCGCCGTATCGCCATTCGGCCTGAAGATCGCCGCAGTCTCCTCGACGCTGACCGGCGCGACGGTCACCGGCCCGAGCGGCTCGCCGGTGTCGTTCTCGGTCGACCTCAACGGCGTCAATCCGAAGAACGGCGACAAGCTTAGCGTCCAGTTCACGCTGCCCGATGGTTCCACCGAGCAGATCGAGCTGACGGCGTCCAGCGCGACACCGACGCCCGTCGGCAGCTTTGCGATCGACCCCGGTAACCCCAAAGTCGTTCCGGTCGTTCCTCCGGACCCGAACATTACGGCGACGAACCTCAACACCGCGCTGAACACCGCGATCAAGAAGCTTGCCGGCACCTCGCTGGTGGCGGCGTCCGCTGTCACGGCGGGCGACAATTTCTTCAACACGGCGGGATCCGCCACCGCGAATGTGGCGGCCACCGGCAATCTGCGCTCCTATACCTCGACGACCGGGACGGGCTCGGTCGCGTTGCAGGACAGCGCATTGGCGATTGCGTCTACGACCACGTCGCTCGATCCTTCGGCGACACCCCATCTCAACGGAGCCATTCTCACCGCGCTCGCCAACGCTCCGACCGGTACCACCCTGACCATCACCGGCGCGAGCGGCGCCCACACGATCACCTTCGACCCTACCGTCACCACCGTCACGACGGCCAGCGGCAATACCACGATCGGATTGGCTTCGGGCAGCGCCGCGAAGGTGTCTGATATCTTGAATGCAATCGCGACGGCCGCCGGCATCCCCGCCGCCAACGTGACTCTGAGCGCCGGCGGCAATATCCAGATCGCGACCGGCACGGGCGCCGACGTGGCGGTTACCGGCGGCGCGGCGGCCACGGCGCTCGGTCTCAGCAGCGTGACGCGCGGCAGCGTGGCGTCGACGCCTCAGATCACCGGTTCAACTGTGCTGAGCGGCACTGCGACCGCGGGCGGCCCGGAAGTCCTCTCAACGGCGTTCCAGGCGGGGTCGGCGGGTCCGCCTGCCGTTAACCCCGATACGATCACGGTGAACGGTCAGACACTGACCTTTGTCGCCTCGGGCGCCGCCGGCCCAAACCAGATCAACATTACCGACAACATCACAACTCTGCTTGGCAAGATCGATCAGATCACCGGCACCACGAAGCCGTCGACCATCCATGGCGGCGTGATCACGATCAACACGGACGATCCCGGGAGCCTCAACATCACGAGCTCGAACAGCACGGCGTTCTCGGCGCTCGGCTTCACGACCTCCCCGGTCACGGCGGCAAAGGCTCCGCTGCGCGTCGGCTCTTCCCCCCTCGGCTCGGCGACGACGCTGGTGAACGGCTCGGCCACCACCGTGCAATGGTACCTGGGCAATGACGGCCCCGGCTCGCCGCGCTCCACCGCAATGGCCCGGGTCGACGATTCCGTCACGGTGCAGTATGGCGCGCAGGCGAACGAGGACGCGATCCGCAAGGAGCTGCAGGCGGTCGCCGTGTTCGGGACGTTCTCGACCTCGCCGACCGGGCAGTATTCAGGCGGGCAGGTCGCCGCGCTGAGCGTGCGGGTGACGCAGGCCCTGACCAAGCAGCCCGGCCAGCAGAGCATCGAGGACATCCAGACCGACCTCGCGATGGCCCAAAACACGATGAAGGACGCAGGCACGCGCCAGACCCAGGCCAAGGCGCAGCTCCAGACCATCATCGACCAGGCGGAATCGGCCTCGCCGGACCAGGTCGCGAGCGAGATCCTGTCGCTCCAGAACGCGCTGCAGGCGTCCTACCAGGTGACCTCGAACCTCTCGCAGCTCTCGCTCGTCAAGTTCCTGTAAGGATGCGTTAAGGCCCCGTTAACCATGCCTCTTTACCTCTTGGTGAGGATTGGAGCGAGGCGGAGCCGTCAATGTCGGACAAGATGCAGCTGGTGGTGGCGACGCCCTGTTTCGGCGGGCAGGTGTCGAGCATCTACGCGAGCTCGATCTTCGCGCTCCAGCGCGCCGTGCATGGCGTGCCCAATCTCGAGCTCACGGTGCTGCTGCGCGATGGAGACGCGCTGATCACGCGCGCGCGGGCCAATCTGGCCGCGATGTTCCTGGACGATCCCAAGGCGACGCATTTCCTGTTCATCGATGCAGATATCGGGTTCAAGCCCGAGCAGGTGTTCCGGCTGATCGAGTGCGGCGCGGACGTCGTCGCGGGCTGCTATCCGATCAAGCGGGTCAACTGGGACAAGGCGAAGCGGGCATTCGAGGCCGGCCGCACCGACGTGCCGGCCGCCTCGCTCGACTACGTGCTCGAAATCGAAGACCCCGACCGCATTGTCGTGGTCAACGGCTTTACGCCCGTGCGCTACGCCGGCACCGGCTTCCTGATGATCCGGCGCCACGTGCTGGAAACGATGTGCCGCCATCCGGACTATGCGGCCCTGCAATTCTTCCGCGAGCATTCGCACGATACCCTGGCGGGGAGCCAGAACCGGTTTGCCTTGTTCGAATGCACGATCGATGCGGCGACCGGCACCTATCTGTCCGAGGACTTCGCCTTCTGCAAGCGCTGGACGGACATCGGCGGCGAGATTTGGGCCGATATCGAGAGCTCGCTCGATCACGTCGGACCGTCGGTGTTCCACGGCGACATCACCTCGCAATTCGCAGCGGCGCCCGCGGCGGCGGCCGATGCGGCGTGAGCCTTTCGGGATGAGCGCCGGCGCATCCCGTCTGTCAGCCAGCGAGCGCGCGTCCGACGGCGGCTCGCGCTATCGCCTGCGCGACCTCTTCACACCGCTGGATACGCTGCTCGCCTCCGGCGGAGATCCGCGGCTGGCGCTCGATCCGAACGACCGTGTCAACGCCTATGGTTGCGCGGCTTCGCCGGAGCCGGAGCTCTGGAATTTTGCTTCCTCGACTGCGTCGACGATCTCGCAGATGGCCTACGACTGCGCTGCGCTGGCGCGCGAAGAGCTGATGCGCAAATGTTTGTTCGACGAGGTCGAAATCGCCTTCGACGCCCGCTGCGAGGACATGCGCGAGGAGCTACGCGGCCACCTTGCGCTCTCGTCGCGCATCGACGTCGTGTTCTCGCCGTCCGGCACGGACTCCCAGCTTCACGCCCTGTTCGTGGCCCGCGCGGTGCTCGGCGGGGCGCCGGTGACGATCGTGGTCGGCGCCGACCAGACCGGCAGCGGAACGCCGCATACTGCACGCGGCCACCATTTCAGCACGATGACAGCAGGCGGCATTGTCGTGCGCAAGGACGGCGCGGTGACGGGGCTGGCCGGCGATAGCATTGCGGTGCCGCTGATCGACATGGTGGCCGGCATTGCGATGCGTACCGATGCCGATGCCGCGGTGCTGCGCGCGGTCGAGACCAGCCTCGCGCAAGGCCGCCGCGTTTTGTTGCAGATCATGGATTCGTCAAAACTCGGTTGGCGCGCCCCAAGCGAGGCCTGTCTCGATGAGATCGCGCGGCGCTGGCCGCGCAAGGTTCAAATGGTCGTCGATGCCTGTCAGGCGCGCATCGGCCGCCGGCGGCTGCGCGCCTATCTCGACCGCGGTTACATGGTGCTGATCACCGGCTCGAAATTCTTCGGCGGACCTGCCTTCAGCGGTGCGCTGCTGCTGCCGAAAGGCCTGTCGCGGTCGATCGACCGGATTGGCGGGATCGCGCCTGGCATCTTCGACTATGCCGGCCGCTGCGACTGGCCGGTGGCGTGGACGACGCTACGCTCGCGCTTCGAGCGCCGGCCGAATTTCGGTCAATGGCTGCGCTGGGAGGCCGCGTTGGCCGAGATCGGCAGCTACTACGCCGTGCCCGGGGCTTTCCGCGCCAGAATGCTGGCCGAGCTTGCAGTCGGCATCGACAGCATGATCGCGTTGTCGCCGTCGCTTCGTGCCGTTCCCGCTGCGATCGAGAAGTCCGTCGCGGACGACGAAGAATTCGCGCAAGCCACGATCTTTCCGTTCACGCTGCTGCGCGGCGGCAAGCCGGTCTCGATCGCCGAGACCAGCGCCGTGCATCGGGCGCTGGCGCGCGACATGGCCGAGGAGATCAGCGGCAGCGCGGCGGATCGGCAAGTAGCCGCCCAGCGCTGTCTCGTCGGCCAGCCGGTCCGACTGGAGCGGCAGGACGGCGCGCCGCAGGCCGTGTTGCGCCTCTGCGTCGGCGCACGATTGGTGACCGAGGCATGGACGCCGGATACGATGCAGGCGCAACGCAATCTGCAACACGTTCTCGATCGCATCGCCCATGTGCTGGTGAAGATCGAGTTATTGCTTGACCGTGGCGCGGTCGTGGCCGCGCCGGCAAAGTCCGCGTTCGAGGTGTGAGATGCAACATCCAGTTTCCGCGCCGAGCGGCGTGACCGCGCCGAACCATGCCGATCGCATCGGCTTTGCCCAGTTGACGCGCCGCGCCTTCGAGGGCGGCGACCTGCATCCGTTGCGCGAGCGGCTGCTGGCGCGGATCGAGGAGGGGACGGCCGAGGCCGGCGAAGGCCTCGATCTCTCGCTGATTGCCCAGCTTCTCGGCGAGAAGGAGGCCGGGCTGGTGATCCAGACCGAGGTGCTCTCCTTCCACCAATTGTTTCGTACGCCTTGCGCTGCTCCAAAACCCCGGCTGCGCGTGCTCGCGCTCGCCGCTGATATCGACATGGGCGGCAACACGCCGATCGATTTCCTGCTTGAAGACTCCGACATCGAGCTGTTGACGCTCTACGTGGTCAAGGGCATCGGCCTGCCGGAGACTCTGCCCGAGCACGACGTCGCTATCGTGATCGCATCCGATTCCGAGGAGTGCCGAGAGGCGCTCGCGCTGATCGAGAAGGCCGCGCCACACTGGCCGCGACCGCTGCTCAATCGTCCCGATCTCATCGGCAATCTCGATCGCGACAAGCTGTATCGTCTGCTGGCAGGCGTGCCCGGCCTCGACATTCCCGTGACCGCGCCCGCGACGCGCGCGCAATTGTCGGAGCTTTCGCAAGGCAAGATCGTTTGCGAGGAGATCACGGGCGAACTGCGCTTTCCGATGATCGTGCGGCCGCGCGGTACGCATGCCGGCGTCGGTCTCGCGAAGCTCGACGATGCTGGGGCGCTCGCTGCCTATCTCGCCGAGCGACAGGAGCAGGACTTCTTCGTCGCACGTTTCGTCGACTATGCGAGTCCGGACGGGCTCTACCGCAAATACCGTCTCGCCATGGTCGACGGCAAACCCTATGCCTGTCACATGGCGATCGCCGATCGCTGGGACATCTGGTATCTCAACGCCTTCATGGCGTTCAGCGAGGAGAAGCGGGCCGAGGAAGCCGCCTTCATGCTTGAATTCGACCATGCATTCGCGGCGCGCCACAAAATCGCGCTCGACGAAATGAGCAGGCGCGTCGGTCTCGATTACTTCATCGTCGATTGCGCCGAGAACCAGAAGCGCGAGCTGCTGGTGTTCGAAGCCGACAACACCGCCGTCGTGCACAACATGGATCCGCCGGCCGTGTTTCCGTACAAGCCGCCGCAGATGCGCAAGATCTTCGCGGCATTCACGGCGATGTTGTCGCGGCACGCAAGAGCGGGTGAGGAGAGTGCAGCATGAACGAGATCATCCGCAACACCCAAAGCTCTGTCACGCACACTTCGCTCGATCCGCAGGACTGGAGCGAATTTCGCGCGCTCGCCCATCGCATGCTTGACGAGACGATCGATGGCATCGCCAACATTCGCGCGCGTCCGGTGTGGCAGCCGATCCCCGACGGCGTTCGCGCGGCATTCAAGGCCGACGTGCCGCGGGAGGCAAGCGATCTCGCCGACGTCTATCGCGACTTCTCCGAACATGTTGCGCCCTATGCGACCGGCAACGTCCATGCCGGTTTCATGGGCTGGGTGCATGGCGGCGGCACCGCGGTCGGCGTGGTCGCGGAAATGCTCGCGGCAGGCCTCAACGCCAATCTCGGCGGGCGCGACCACATGCCGATCGAGGTGGAGCGCCAGGTCGTCGACTGGATGCGCCGCCTGTTCGCCTTCCCGGAAAGCGCGAGCGGCATCTTCGTCACGGGCACGTCGATGGCGAATCTGATGGCAGTGCTGGTGGCACGTACGAGCGCGCTCGGCACGCTGGCGCGGCAGTACGGCATCGGCAATGACGGTGCGCTTCTCACCGCCTATACATCGCAGGCCGCGCATGGCTGCGTCTCGAGGGCGATGGACATCGCCGGGCTCGGCACCGATGCACTGCGCAAGGTCGGCGTCGATGCCGATCATCGCATGGACGTTGCCGCGCTGCGTGCGCAGATCGCGATCGATCGCGATGTCGGCTTCAAGCCCTTCCTCGTCGTTGCCTCCGCAGGTACGGTCGACATCGGCGCGGTCGACGATCTCAAGGCGATCGCAGAACTGTGCCGCGAAGAAGGAATTTGGTTTCACGTCGACGGCGCCTTCGGTGCGCTCGCGATCTTCTCGCCCGAGCTTGCGCCGCTGCTCGGCGGCATCGAGCTTGCGGATTCCATTGCGCTCGACTTCCACAAATGGGGGCAGGTGCCTTACGACGCCGGCTTCCTGCTGGTGCGGGACAGCGAGCAGCACCGGCAGGCCTTTGCGCAGCCGGCGGCCTATCTGCGCCGCGAGGCGAGGGGGCTTGCGGCGGGCGCGGTCTGGCCCTGCGATCTCGGCCCCGATCTGTCGCGTGGCTTCCGCGCGCTGAAGACATGGTTCACGCTGAAGACGTTCGGCACAAATCGGCTCGGTGCGGTGATCGCGCGAAGCTGCGCGCTGGCGAAATATCTGGAGACGCGCGTTCTCGCCGAGCCGCGGCTGGAATTGCTGGCACCGGTCAATCTCAACATCGTCTGCTTCCGTTACCGCGCTGCCGACGAGGTCAATCGCGAGATCGTCGCCGACATCCAGGAGTCCGGTATCGCGGCGCCGTCGAGCACGACGCTCGACGGCAGGTTTGCGATCCGCGCCGCGATCGTCAATCACCGTACCGAGGAGAGCGATATCGACGCGCTGGTCGCGGCCGTGCTGGAATTCGGCGGACGACGGAGCGGGGGAGTGATCGAGGTTGAAGCGCCGCCGCTCGCGGCACAGTGATAGCGGATCCTTCAAAACAAAACCGCCCCGGACCTGGTCCGGGGCGGTTTTGTTTTGGGTGTCGCGAAGTGCTCAGGCGGCCGAGCTGACGTCGCTCTTGGGATGACTGGCTTCGTACTGGTCGCGCAGCTTGTCTTCATAAGCGATCAGCTTGCGAGCCTCCTTGAGCGCCCGGTAGAGGTCGCCGCTCATGATGTTGTTGTTGATGCCCTCGATGATCGGCCAGGAGCTCGGCACCGCGGTGACAATGTCACGCACGAGGTTGAAATAGGTGCCGTGCTGGGTCTGCGGGTCCGGCGAGATGTACATGAGCTGCACCGCCAGATAGACGAGCTTGGCCGGCGTATCGGCGGTCTCCGGCGTGAGGATGTCGCGCTCGCGCAGGATCGGCACATTCTCGCCGTCGATCAGGAGCCGCGCGCGCTGGTCCGTGTTGGTGATCACGGAATTGCCGACGATGATGCGTTCGTGTGGTTTGAGCTCGACCTTGAGAGCCATGCCTGTTCTCCATCAACCCTTTTGTAACGAGCCTCGTGCGTGCCCCCGCTGACGGCTGCCGGCTCTGATTTGGGTCCGATCCTTGCTCAATGTGGTTAACGGGTTGTAAACGCCGGCCGTCGTCGCGGGAACATGAATGATTTCAATGCGTTGATTCCATCGAAATTTCGGACTGGGGATTTCGGACCGGGCTTCGAAGGCGCGACGCAGACAAACCCGGAGTTTCATTTCACGGATTGTTAGAGGCTTGGACGCAACCGTCCGCCGGTCGTTTGATCAATTTCGGTCAGACAGGACGCGTAGCTACCAGAAAGGTAACAGTATGTCCGGTATCGTTCTCTCCTCCTCGGTTCGCCAGAACCTGCTCTCCCTCCAGTCCACCGCCGATCTGCTCGCCACCACCCAGTCCCGTTTGTCGACTGGCAAGAAGGTGAACTCGGCGCTCGACAACCCCACCAACTTCTTCACGGCGCAGTCGCTCGACAACCGCGCCAGCGACATCAACAATCTGCTCGATGGTATTGCCAACGGCGTGCAGGTGCTGCAGGCCGCCAACACCGGCATCACCTCGCTCCAGAAGCTGCTGGACTCTGCCAAGTCGATCGCCAACCAGGCGCTCCAGACAACGGTCGGCTATTCGACCAAGTCGAACGTCTCGACCACGATCGCGGGCGCGACTTCTTCCGACCTGCGCGGTACCACGACCTACACCAGCGCGACCGCGCAATCCAACGTGCTGTTCTCCGGCGCTGCCGGCGGCGTCACGGCGGCGACCGGGACGACTACGCTTGGCGGTACGGCCGCTGCCTATATCGGAACCGCTGCGGTCAACGACAACAACGGCGGCGGTGCGGCGGCCATCACCACGAGCACGCTGCTCTACGGCGACGGTTCGACTGCTGCAAAGAGCGGTCTGGGCCTGATTGGCGTCACCCAGTTCACCGACGGCACGACTCTTACCGTCGACGGCCACAGCATCACCTTCAAGTCCGGCGATGCGCCGGGCGTCACGGGGTCCACCAATAGCCTGCCGACCGGCTACGGCGTGGATAGCGGTGGTACCGGCAGCGTCGCGACTGACGGCAGTGGCAACTCGATTATCTATCTCGGCAGCGATACGACCAACTCGACCGCGACGGTCGGCGACATCCTGAAGGCGGTCGACCTTGCGGCGGGCACCCGCGGTGCCACGATCGCGGCCGGCGTTGCCACCATCAACGCCAACAACACCAGCCAGACCGCGGCTTCCATCACCGGCGGCAAGATCACGCTGGACAGCTCGACCGGCGCCGATCTCAGCGTCACCGGCAAGGCGGACGTGTTGAAGGCGCTCGGTCTGACCACCGCGACCGGCTCCGGCAACACCACCATCGGTGCGGCCCGCACAACCGTCTCGACCGGCCTTGGTTCGCTGATCACCGACGGTTCGACCCTGAACGTCAACGGCAAGACCATCACGTTCAAGAACGGCGGTACGCCGGCTGCGGCCAACGTGCCGACCGGCTCTGGCGTCACCGGCAACGTCGTCACCGACGGCAGCGGCAACTCGACCGTGTACCTCAACAAGGGCACCGTCGCCGACATCCTGACCGCGGTCGACCTCGCCACCGGCGTGCAGAGCGCGGCCAACGCCAGCGGTGCGGCGACGCTGACCACCGCAGCCGGCCAGACCGCGTCCTCCCTGGTCGCCGGTTCGCTGCACGTCTCGACCGGCGCCAACTCGGACCTGTCGATCACCGGCACGGGCAATGCGCTGTCCTCGCTCGGCCTGACCGGTGCGACCGGCACCGGCACCGCCTTCACGGCAAGCCGTTCTGCGGCGTCGGGCGGCGTTTCGGGCAAGACCTTGACCTTCTCCGCCTTCAACGGCGGCACGGCGGTCAACGTCACCTTCGGCGACGGCACTGGCGGCACGGTCAAGACGCTCGATCAGCTCAACACGGCTCTTCAGGCCAACAACCTGTCGGCCACGATCGACGCCAACGGTAGGCTGACGGTTTCGGCGACCAACGACTTTGCGTCGTCGACGATCGGATCTGCCGCTGCTGGCGGTACCATCGGCGGCACGCTCACCACGGCGCTGACCTTCTCGAACGCGACTGCGCCGGTTGCGGATGCTGTTGCCCAGGCCACCCGTACCAACCTGGTGTCCCAGTACAACAACATCCTGACGCAGATCGACACGACCTCGCTGGACGCTTCGTTCAACGGCGTCAACCTGCTCAACGGCGACCAGCTCAAGCTGGTGTTCGACGAGACCGGCAAGTCCAACCTCAACATCACCGGCGTGACCTTCAACTCGAAGGGCCTGGGTCTGGCCGGCCTGGTGCAGGGAACCGACTTTATCGACAACTCCGCGACCAACAAGGTGCTCACCAATCTGAACTCGGCCTCGAGCACTCTGCGGTCGGAAGCTTCGACCCTCGGTTCGAACCTCTCCATCGTGCAGGTGCGTCAGGACTTCAACAAGAACCTGATCAACGTGCTGCAGACCGGTTCGTCCAACCTGACGCTGGCCGACACCAACGAGGAAGCGGCCAACAGCCAGGCGCTGTCGACCCGTCAGTCGATCGCGGTCTCCGCGCTGTCGCTGGCCAACCAGTCGCAGCAGAGCGTGCTCCAGCTGCTCCGCTAATAGCGGCTGACATCGCAATCAAGTCATGGCGGCGGGGCTTCGGCCCCGCCGTTTTCTTTTGCGCGGTCCGATCGAGCAGTGGTCCGGCTGCACTGAAAAAGTAACTGTTGGTTATGGTTAACGGGGAGCAAACGCCGCAAAAAGGCGAGGAGTTTCAGATCGATCGTCGCCGATCTCGGCGTGCGTCCGCAGCCTTATGGTGAACCGGCGCTTACGCTGCGGGAACGGGTTTCACCTTTTGTTAGCCATGTCCCCTCAGGCTGTGCGCGTCACTCGATCCGAAGCGATCGAACGAAGACGCGTAAACCAGAAGGGTAAGAGTTATGTCCGGTATTGTTCTCTCTGCGTCGGTTCGCCAGAACCTGCTCTCGCTCCAGTCCACCGCCGACCTCCTCGCCACCACCCAGTCCCGTTTGTCGACTGGCAAGAAGGTGAACTCGGCGCTCGACAACCCCACCAACTTCTTCACGGCACAGTCGCTCGACAACCGCGCCAGCGACATCAACAATCTGCTCGATGGCATTGCCAACGGCGTGCAGGTGCTCCAGGCCGCCAACACCGGCATCACCTCGCTGTCGAAGTTGCTCGACTCCGCCAAGTCGATCGCTAACCAGGCGCTGCAGACCACCGTCGGCTACTCCAGCAAGTCGAACGTCTCGACCACGATTGCGGGTGCGACCGCTTCCGATCTGCGCGGCACCACGACCTACACCAGTGCGACCGCGCAATCCAACGTGCTGTTCTCCGGCGCTGCCGGCGGCGCCACGGCGGCAACCGGTACGACCACGCTCGGCGGTACGGCCGCTGCCTATGTCGGAACCACCGCGGTCAACGACAACAACGGCGGCGGTGCGGCGGCCATCACCACGAGCACGCTGCTCTACGGTGACGGTTCGACTGCTGCAAAGAGCGGTCTGGGCCTGATTGGCGTCACCCAGTTCACCGACGGCACGACCCTCACCGTCGACGGCCACTCCATCACCTTCAAGTCCGGTGATGCGCCGGGCGTCACGGGGTCCACCAACAGCCTGCCGACCGGCTACGGCTTGGATAGCGGTGGTACCAGCAGCGTCGCGACTGACGGCAGTGGCAACTCGATTATCTATCTCGGCAGCAATGCGACGAACTCGACCGCGACGGTCGGCGACGTCCTGAAGGCGATCGATCTTGCGGCAGGCACCCGCGGTGCCACGATCGCGGCCGGCGTTGCCACCATCAACGCCAACAACACCAGCCAGACCGCGGCTTCCATCACCGCCGGCAAGATCACGCTGGACAGCTCGACCGGCGCCGATCTCAGCGTCATCGGCAAGGCTGACCTGTTGAAGGCGCTCGGGCTGACCACCGCGACCGGCTCCGGCAACGCGACCCTGACGGCCGCCCGAACAACCATCTCGACCAGCCTTGGTTCGCTGATCACCGACGGATCGACCCTGAACGTCAACGGCAAGACCATCACGTTCAAGAACGGCGGCACGCCGCTTGCGGCCAACGTGCCGACGGGATCCGGCGTCACCGGTAACGTCGTCACCGACGGCAGCGGCAACTCGATCGTTTACCTGAACAAGGGCACCGTCGCCGACATCCTGAGCGCGGTCGATCTCGCCACCGGCGTGCAGGCAGCAACCATCGCTTCGGGTGCCGCGACCTTGGCGACGGCCAGTGGCCAGACCGCGTCCTCGCTTGTTGCCGGTTCGCTCCACATCTCGACTGGCGCGAACTCGGATCTGTCGATCACCGGCTCGGGCAATGCCTTGTCCGTGCTCGGCCTCACCGGCTCCACCGGCACCGGCACGGCCTTCTCGGCGAGCCGCTCGGCGTCGGCCGGCGGCGTCTCGGGCAAGACCTTGACCTTCGCCTCCTTCAACGGCGGCACGGCGGTCAACGTCACCTTCGGCGACGGCACCGGTGGCACGGTCAAGACGCTCGATCAGCTCAACACGGCGCTTCAGGCCGACAACCTGGCCGCCACGATCGACGCCAACGGCCTGCTCACGGTCTCCGCGATCAACGACTACGCATCCTCGACGATCGGATCGGCTGTCGCTGGCGGCGCAATCGGCGGCACGATCACGACGGCCCTGACCTGGACCAACGCGACCGCGCCGACGGTCGATGCTGTTGCCCAGGCGAGCCGTTCCAACCTGGTGTCGCAGTACAACAACATCCTGTCGCAGATCGACACGACCTCGGTCGACTCGTCCTTCAACGGCGTGAACCTGCTGAACGGCGATCAGCTCAAGCTGGTGTTCGACGAGACCGCGAAGTCGAGCCTGAGCATCACCGGTGTGACCTTCAACTCGAAGGGGCTGGGTCTGGCCTCGCTGGTACGGGGCACCGACTTCATCGACAACGCGGCGACCAACCGGGTGCTCACCAGTCTCAACGCGGCCTCGAGCACGCTACGCTCGCAAGCCTCGACCCTCGGTTCGAATCTGTCGGTGGTGCAGGTGCGTCAGGACTTCAACAAGAACCTGATCAACGTGCTCCAGACCGGCTCGTCCAACCTGACGCTGGCCGACACCAACGAGGAAGCGGCCAACAGCCAGGCGTTGTCGACCCGCCAGTCGATCGCGGTCTCCGCGCTGTCGCTGGCCAACACCTCGCAGCAGAGCGTGCTTCAGCTGCTCCGTTAATAAGCAACTGAAATCACAAGATAAATATGGCGGCGGGGCTTCGGCTCCGCCGCTTTTTTGCGTGTGCGGAGACCGTGCAGAACGTGCAGCCGGGGCCGGGGAGGGGGCGCTAACTCGGCATTAACCGTATCCCTTAAACCGTCGTTAACCATACTTTAAAGGACAGCCCCTAAAAGTGGACAAAAGCCCGCTTTCCAGATCGCGAGCCCCGATTCGTACCCGGTTCAAGAGGAAGACCAGCCAATGTCCAACATCGTTCTCTCGGCGTCCGTTCGCCAGAACCTGTTGTCACTGCAGTCGACGGCCGACCTGCTGGCCACGACACAGCAGCGCCTCTCAACCGGCAAGAAGGTCAACACGGCGCTCGACAACCCCACCAACTTCTTCACCGCGCAAGGGTTGGACAACCGGGCGAGCGACATCAGCAACCTGCTCGACGGCATCAACAACGGTGTGCAGGTGCTGCAGGCCGCCAACACCGGCATCACCTCGCTGCAAAAGCTGATCGACAGCGCCAAGTCGATCGCGAACCAGGCGCTGCAGACCACGGTCGGCTATTCGACCAAGTCGAACATCACGACGACGATTCCGGGCGCGACGCCGGCGGATCTGCGCGGCACCACGAGCTACACCTACGCCACCGCAACCGGCAACGTCGTCACCGACGGTACTGCTGGCGGTACGACTCCGATTACGGGCACGACCACGCTCGGCGGCATTTCGCAATCCCTGACGGGGCTTGCCGCTCCCGACGGTGTCCCCACTCCGGCAAGCCTTGCTGCAAACCTCACCCTTCTCGGTCCGTCCAGCGCGAGCACCATTGCGGCCAATGGTGCACCGACGGACGGCGATGTCGTGATCGTCGACGGCAAGACCATCACCTTCAGGGCCGGCGCTGCACCTGCGGCGGCCAGCGTTCCCGCCGGTTCCGGCAGGAACAACAACGTTGTCACCGACGGCAATGGCAATTCCACCGTTTACCTCGGGACAAGCGCCGTCCCGGCTGCAAAAGTCCAGGACGTGATGGACGCGATCGATCTCGCGACCGGCGTGCAAAAGGCAGCCATCACCGGCGGCACCGCGACATTATCGCTCTCGTCGGGCGCCGTCGCCTCCATCGCCGGCGGCCAGCTTACCCTCACCACCGGCACGGGCGCCGACCTCAGCATCACCGGCAAGGCCGACTTCCTCAAGGCGCTTGGCCTTACGACCGCGACCGGCTCCGGCAATGTCAATGTGAGCAAGGCGCGTCTGACGAGCCCCACGACGCTGGGCACGCTCATCAATGACGGCTCCACGCTGAACGTTGATGGCAAGACCGTCTCGTTCAAGAACGCTGCGGTTCCTGCTGCCGCTCCGACGGGCTCCACCAAGATCGGCAACATCGTAACCGACAACAACGGCAACTCCGTCGTCTATCTCCAGGGCGCCAGCGTTCAGGATTCGCTGAACGCGATCGACCTGGCGTCGGGTGCCGGCATCGTCAGCGGCGCCGCCGTGGTTGCGGCCAGCGGTTCGTCTCTGTCCACCGTCGTCAACGGCGCGCTCAAGCTCAGCACCGGCACCACGGCGGATCTGTCGATCACGGGAACCGGCAATGCGTTGTCCTCGTTCGGACTGACCGGTCCGACCGGCACCGGCACGGCCTTCACCGCGGGCCGCGCGCCCGGAGCGGGCAGCATCTCGGGCAAGACCTTGACCTTTACCTCGTTCAACGGCGGCACGCCGGTCAACGTGACCTTTGGCGATGGCACCAACGGGACTGTCAAGACGCTTGATCAACTGAACTCTCAGCTGCAGGCGAACCACCTGACGGCGACGATCGACGCCAACGGCGTGCTCACGATCACCACCGTCAACGAGTATGCCTCTTCGACGCTGGGCTCGATAACTGCCGGGGGCGCGGTCGCCGGCACCATCACGGGTGTGATCGCTTTCACGACCGCCCAGCCGCCGATCCAGGATCCGGTCGCGCAGACGGCGCGCTCAAACCTGGTCAACCAGTTCAACAACATCCTGGCGCAGATCGATACGACGTCGCAGGATGCCTCATTCAACGGCGTGAACCTGCTCAACGGCGACACGCTGAAGCTGATCTTCAACGAGACCGGCAGCTCCACGCTCGGCATCAACGGCGTGGTCTTCAACGCGGCGGGCCTCGGCCTCAGCAACCTCGTCAACGGTATCGACTTCATCGACAACGGCGCCACCAACAGGGTGCTGACCAGCCTGAACGCGGCCTCGAGTACGCTGCGCTCGGAAGGTTCTGCGCTCGGCTCCAACCTGTCGATCGTGCAGGTGCGTCAGGACTTCTCCAAGAACCTGATCAACGTTCTGCAGACCGGCTCGTCCAACCTGACGCTCGCCGACACCAACGAGGAAGCGGCCAACAGCCAGGCGCTGTCGACCCGCCAGTCGATCGCGGTGTCCGCGCTGTCGCTGGCCAATCAGTCGCAACAGAGCGTGCTGCAGCTGCTCCGCTAATTTCGCGGCGCAAGCTCGCTCATCGATTTCGCGGCGGGGCTAAGGCTCCGCCGTTCATTTTACGGAGATCGCTAAGGCAGGATTAGCTGAGATCGACGCACACCGCGCGTGACGTGTTTACAGCGTGCACATGCGCGTCTAGCTTCACGATGACGAAGAACTCCGAGACCCGTAATAATCCGGAGTGCTTCCAAGCACACATGTAAGCAAATCTTAAGCGGTGCTGCCTAGGGTCGGGAAAGAAATCCTTAAGCGCGTTCAACGGGCTAGGTAACCTCCAGGGTGTGATTGATGTCGAATTCCGCTGCCTCGGCCTACGCGCGTGTTGCAACGACCACCGCATCTCCTCGCGACATCGAAGCGCAGACCCTGCTCAAGGCCGCGAACAAGCTTCAGGATGCGATCAACAGCGCCGAGCCGTTCAGCGAGCAGACCACGCAGGCCCTGATGTTCAATCGCAAGCTCTGGACGATCTTTCTGGGCGAGGCCATGCGCGAGAACAATCCGCAGCCGATCGAGGTCCGGCAGAAGATCGCCAACATCAGCGTGTTCGTGCTGAGCCAGACCGCCGCGCTGCAGATGAGCCCGCAGTTCGATCACTTCCGTCCTCTGATCGAGATCAACCGCAATATCGCCGCTGGTCTGTCCGGCCGTCCGTGATCAAGGACGGTCGTTTAGCCTCGGCAATACTAAGTTCATGCTGATGGATAGCGGCAAGGCGCAGATCAACAACGTCGTCACCGGTCCACCGACCGGTTCGAGCGATCTCGATGTTGCCGTTGCGAGGCTCGACGCCTGATGGTCAGGCGCTGCGGTCCGTGCTGGCCGGACGCGAGGGCTCGGATTTCAAATCCTGCGCATGGAAATAGGCCCGCCGGCGCAGCATTGCTTCGTCGGGGAACTGGTTCACCACCGCGTCGGTCCTGTCGTTGACGACCTGGAAGACGAACGACGCCGCCGCCTGGTCGAACACGACCTGGCGTGAGATGTTCTCGTTGCTTCGCAAATCATTGCGTGCAGGCGCGCTCGCATCGCCAGCGGCCACTGTCTGGCTCACGGGCAGATCGGTTTGCACGGCCTCGTTCGCCGCCGCATTCGACGTCGTTACGATCTGCACGGCAACCGGTATCCCCACCGGCCTGATGCTGAAATCTGTACTCATGGCAGCCTCCTGGTTGCCTCACGTGAGTCAAATCCCAACCCCTCTCAATACGCAACCATGGAACACCGGGATTGAACATCCGGTAAGGAAACGTGCCTAACCGCGCGACGATGTTGCCCCGCGGTTTTTCGTAAAATTGTCATTTGTTATTGCGCGCGCTCAGAGCGAGCGGCTGACCGCGAGCGGCGTGATGTGGCGCGGGCCCGGCGTGGCGCGGCGTCCCGCGGCCGTGTAGGTGTTCGGCACGTTGCGCTTCTGGATCTCGGCGTTGACGCCGCGCACGACGCTCTCCGACACCGCGTGAGCGGTTGCGAGCACGGTGAGGTTGACCTGGAGCATCGCGCGGAATGCATCATGGTGCCGATGCAGCGTCGAGAGCAGCTCGGGCGCGGATTTGGCGAGCTGGGCCTGGTTCGCCTTCAACTGGGTGACGGCGCCGACATAGTTTCGCGACAGTTCCTGCTTCTTGCTCTCGAGGGTCATCGCCTCGCGGACTTGGCCGGCACGTACCAGCTCGGTCTCGCGCTCGATCAGGCCGAGCAGGGCACTCATCGCATCCATCAACTGCTCGGCGATCTTGCGCGCCTCGGCGCTGCCGGATGCGGTGTTCGGGCGCTGCGCTTGCACCGGCTGACGCGAGGCGTTGAAGTGGTTCATCTCGTTTGACCTTATGCCGTGCGGATCGTTTTTGCCTGCTGCATGATCAGGGTGCGATAGACGTCGGTGGCGATGCCGACGCCGCCGGCGTTGGCGAAGTTCTTGGAATATTGCTCGGTCAGCATTGAGCGCCACACGCCGGTGCCAGGGGTGTCGCCGAACGGGCCTTCGCCCTTCAGACCCGAGGTCATCTGCGAGAACATGCTGTTGAGGAACATCGCCTCGAAGTCGGTGGCGATCTTCTGCGCCTTGACCTGCTGCTTCGGCGAGACCTTCTGCAGTGCCGCGGCGAGATCGAAGTCCGGGCGGCCGTTGCGGCTCTCCACCGAGAAGGCGGAGCTGGCGACGCGTGCGGTGTTGACCATGCCGGCCTGCATCACATCACCTCGATGTCGGCTTCGATCGCACCGGCGGCCTTGATCGCCTGCAGGATGCTGATGAGATCGCGCGGGCCGATGCCGAGGCCGTTGAGGCCGTCGACGAGCTGCTGAAGCGAGACGCCGTCCTTGACGACGGCGAACTTCTTGCCGTCCTCGGTGACGCTGACGCTGCTGCGCGGCGCGACCACGGTCCGCCCCCGCGACAGCGGGTTGGGCTGGCTGACCTGCGGGCTCTCGGAGATCGTGACGGTGAGGTTGCCCTGTGCGACCGCAACGGTGGCGACGCGGACGTCGCGGCCCATCACGATGATGCCGCTGCGTTCGTCGATGATGATCTTGGCGGCGAGATCCGGATCGACCTGGAGCTGCTCGATCTCGGTGAGAAAGGCGACGACGTTGCCCTTGAACTCCGGTGGGATCGCAAGCTGCACGGTCGATGGGTCGATCGGCTCGGCGGTCTTGACGCCGAGATAGTCGTTGATCGCGGCGGCGATCCGCTTGGCCGTGGTGAAGTCGGCATTGCGCAGCGCAAGACGGACGTTCGGCAGGCGATTGAGCGCGAACTCGATCTCCCGCTCGATGATGGCACCGTTGACGATGCGTCCGACGGTCGGCACGCCACGCACGATTTTCGCCGCCTCACCCTCGGCCTGGAAGCCGGATATCGCGAGCGAGCCCTGTGCGACCGAATAGACGTTGCCGTCGGCACCGAGGAGTGGGGTGACGAGCAGGGTGCCGCCCTGGAGATTCTTGGCGTCGCCGAGCGCGGAGACGGTGACGTCCATGCGCGTGCCCTGGGTGGCGAAGGCCGGCAGATTGCCTGTCACCATCACGGCGGCGACGTTGCCGGTGCGGATGGTGGCGCCGCGGATGTTGACGCCCATGCGCTCGAGCATCGCTTGCAGCGACTGCTTGGTGAAGGGGATGTTGTTGAGGGTGTCACCGGTGCCGTTGAGGCCGACGACGAGGCCATAGCCGATGAGCTGGTTCTGCCGCACGCCTTCGATATTGGCGAGATCCTTGATGCGCGATGTCGCGCTTGCAGAATTGGCCGAGAGCACCAGCGCTGACAGCGCGGCGCAGGCCACCCCCACAAGTCTCACCCAACGAACGCTTGGCATCTTCTGCTCCCCGAGGCTCCTCAAATCAAAGAACCATCACGACACTCCCATGACGAGCTGGTCCGACGCTGTCCTTGCGAGCGCTGTGCCAACTCGGGGCAGCGGGGGTAGGTAGCTGAATAGGTTGAATAAATCTGTTTCGAGCGACCTCAGCCTGTGTTGTCCCTGAGGAGCGAAACTGCCGCCTGTCGGCAGATTTTGCCGGGCTGTTTACGGGCCGTTAACCATAAAACGGCGAATGTGGCGCATCGATCACCCGGATTGCTTCCGATGCGCATCTACGGACCGAACGGCACCACGCTTGGAACGCCGGCCAGCCAGGCCAGGCGGACGAGCTCCGGCACCTTCGTGCTACCCGACACCTCGTCGGCGCCGGAGACGCGGGGCGCCGCCGCACCGAAGGCCGCCGCCAACATCGACGGGCTGCTCGCGCTGCAAGGCATCGAGGAGGATCCCGTCGAGCGTCGCAAGCGCTCGGTCGTGCGCGGAAAGACCGCGCTCGACGTGCTCGACGATCTCAAGATGGGACTTCTCTCCGGCAAGCTCGACGCCTCGACCGTGATGCGGCTGCGTGACGCTGCGGCGAACCTGAAATCGTCCTCCGGCGACGCCGGCCTGGATTCGGTGCTGTCCGAGATCGAGCTGCGCGTCGAGGTCGAGCTCGCCAAGGCCGGGCAGGCCTAGCGTCTTACGCCGCTTCATCCTTCAACTGCACGTCATAACGGCGCTGAGCGGCGAGCACGTCTTTCAGATTCTGTTCGGCCCAATCGCGCAGCGGATCGACGGCGGCGGCGAGCGTCACGCCGAGCTGCGTGATCGAATATTCCACGGTCACCGGCACGGTTGCGATGGCGTGACGCTTGATCAATCCGTCGCGCTCGAGCGACTTGAGAACCTGGCTCAGCATCTTCTGCGAAATGCCTTCGATCGTGCGGCGCAACTGATTGAAGCGCATCGGCTTCTCGCGCAGCAGCAGCAGGATCAGCACCGCCCATTTGTCACCGACGCGGTCGAGGATCTGTCGCGTGGGGCAGTTCGCTGCATAGACGTCTGGCTTCATCGTCGGGTCCTCACGATCCATTCCGCTCATTTGCCGGCCGCCGCCGGTTACTCCTGTGTAATCAGGTAAGCACAAAGTGCTCTCTTAACACCAGCGCTCTTTGCGATATCTAGTCACCATTGGTTACTACAGAAGCAAAGGAGCCTTCCATGAAAATCGCAGTTGCCGGCGCCTCGGGCCGGGCCGGGTCGGAGATCACCAAGGAATTGTCCCGCCGCGGGCACGCGGTTACGGCCATCGCCCGCAACCCCGAGAAGATCGCGGCCCTGCCGAACGTCACCCCCACCAAGGGGGACGTGCTCGACCAGTCAGGCCTTGCCAAGCTGTGGGCCGGGCACGACGTCGCCGTGAGTTCCGTGCACTTCCTGGCCAGCGACGCGCTCAAGCTGATCGGCGCGGCCAAGGATTCGAAGGTCGGTCGTTACCTCGTCGTCGGCGGTGCCGGCAGCCTGGAGGTCGCTCCGGGCGTCAAACTGGTGATAACTCCCGGCTTTCCGGCTCAGTACAAGGCTGAGGCGGAGGCGGGTTCGGCCTTTCTCGACCTGCTGCGGCAGGAAAAGGAGCTGAACTGGACCTTCATCTCGCCGTCCGCCCTGTTCGTCGAGGGAGAGCGCACCGGCAAGTTCCGGCTTGGGACCGATCAGCTTCTCGCAGATGCGAACGGAAAGAGCTGGATCAGTTTCGCGGATTACGCCATCGCGCTCGCCGACGAGATCGAGCGGCCGGCCCATGAGAGGCAGCGTTTCACGGTCGGCTACTAGGCCATCGGCCGCCCCCGGGTCCTCCAGGATAAACCTTTCCTGTGCAAGGGCTTGGGGGCGCCGGTCGGGCGATCAGGGAAACATTGTCTGTCACAGGAGGCCGCTATATAACGCCCCGCTCAGCGGACCCCGTCCGCGTACGAGTCGTTGCTTAGACAGATAGGCCGCCCTTGGAAAAGTTGAAAAACTACCGACCGACCGAAAAAGAGCCTTTCATGAACGACAGGCAGAAGGAGTACTTCCGCCTGAAGCTCCTCGCCTGGAAGGATGAGATCCTCAAAGAGTCCAAACTCACCCTGCAGGCCCTGCAGGAGGAGAACGTGAACCACCCCGATCTCGCCGATCGGGCATCGTCCGAAACCGACCGCGCCATCGAACTCCGTGCCCGCGACCGCCAGCGCAAGTTGATCGCCAAGATCGACGCCGCGCTCCAGCGTATCGAGGACAACACCTACGGCTATTGCGAGGACACCGGCGAGCCGATCTCGTTGAAGCGGCTCGAGGCCCGTCCCATCGCGACGCTCTCGGTGGAGGCGCAGGAGCGCCACGAGAAACGCGAGAAGGTCTATCGCGACGAATAGAGTCCGAGCCGCAGCGATGCGGCTCTTTGTTTTTGAACGCAAGGCGCGCCTTTTCGCGCCGTGATCAGCATTTTGCCTGTCGCTTGCAACCGCGCCCTTCGGCGCGCGAGCGCAATCGCGAAAAGTGAATCGCGATCAATGGGCTAGACTCAACTCCTCCGAGCTCACGTGAGTTCGGATGAGAAACAGCCTTCACTTCAGGTGCGGGAGGTTTTGCGAGTCGCATCAAGGATATCGACCCGAATGCTGAGGCACTGATCCAGCAGCTTCACGCATTGCTGCAATCAGGCCTGATGCGACGCTGCAAGGCGTGCATCCCCATAAAGCCCGGACCAGCTCAATATTTCCTTAAACGCCGGCGCAGCCCGTGCGGCTTGCCATGATGTGGCCGATCAGCGTCCGCAGCTTATTCCAGCTCGGGCTGGCAGTGACGTGCGGCCGCACGGCCCCCTGCGCTTGTCACGCCCCGGCGGGGATGCTGAAGTACCGCCCTCGATTGTGGTGTGTAGGAGCCGGCGCCGATGGACACAATTCTCGCAGCCGCAAAGGCGATCGCGCTGGCGCGCCGCAACCATGCACCCCTCGCAGTGCTCGAAGTTCCTCCCGCCGATGAAGCCGAGGGCTATCAGGTCCAGCGCGCGCTGCACGATCTGCTGCTGCCGCATGTCGGCCCGCTGGTCGGCTACAAGATCGGCTGCACCAGCCAGGTGATGCAGGATTACATCGGCATTCCACACCCATGCGGCGGCGGCGTGTTCCAGAAGGGCGTGCACGACAGCGGCGTGCAGCTCGCGGCTGCCGACTATGTCCGCGTCGGCGTCGAATGCGAGATCGCGGTGCGGCTGAAGCGCAATCTCGCCGCCGGCGAGGCGCCGTTCACGGCCGAATGGGTCGGCGAAGCCGTCGAGGCCTATCATCCCGCGATCGAGATCGTCGACGACCGCTACGTGAAGTGGGAAACGATGGGGGCGCCGACGCTGATCGCCGACGATTTCTTCGCCGCCGGCTGCGTGCTGGGTGAGGTCGTGCCGCGCTCGTCGGTGCCGGACCTGAAGGCCGTCAAAGGCCGCGCCATCGTCAACGGCGAAGAGGTCAGCCACGGCACCGGCGCCGACGTGCTCGGCCATCCCCACAACGCACTCGCCTGGCTCGCCAACCATCTCGCCGCCGAGGGCAAGGGTCTGCACGCGGGACAGCTCGTGCTGACGGGGAGCCTGGTCAAGACGCTGTGGCTGAAAGCCGGCGACAAGGTGCGGATGGAACTGGACGGGCTGGGTGTGGTGGAGGCGGAGTTTACGTGAGGGCGCCGCGGGCACTGCGTCGTCATTCCCCGCGAAGGCGGGGAATCCAGTACGCCGCGGCTTCTCGGTTCATCACCGACGTCTCGAAATACTGGATCGCCCGCCTGCGCGGGCGATGACAGTTGAGAGGGCGGACAGGGGGAGCGGCGTCGCTGCAATCGCGCGTGCCCGACGCGCTGTACGCAGCCGCACCATCGCCAAAATACATGCGGCCCTCGCCAGGGGAGCTAGCGAGGGCCGCGTCGTACATCGTCGTCCGCGCCTAGGTTCGCGAACACGATGTGGGAGCTCGGGAGAAGCTAGAAGGGTAGCAGCACGTCCATGACTTGCTGGCCGTAGCGCGGTTGCTGCACGTCCATGATCTGGCCGCGGCCGCCGTAGGCGATGCGGGCCTGCGCGATCTTGGTGGAATCGATCGTGTTGTCGCTCTGGATGTCTTCGGGACGGACGATGCCGGCGACGATGAGCTCGCGGATTTCGTAGTTGACGCGGATCTCCTGCTTGCCTTCGACCACGAGGTTGCCGTTGGGCAGGACCTGGGTGACGACGGCCGCGACGTTGGTCTGCAACGCTTCCTTGCGGTCCACGCTTCCTTTGCCCTCGCTGGACGCGGTCGAGTCGGCGGTGAGGATGCGGCCGGGCAACACCTTCTGCGCTTGGGCGCCCAATGTCTTGGCGCCGATGAAGTCGGTGATTCCGGAATCTTCCTTGTTGGTGCGGCTGCGCTGGGTGTCGTTTTCGATATTTGCCTTGTCGGTGATGTTCACGGCCACCGTCAGGAGATCGCCGACCTGATGGGCGCGCTGGTCCTTGAAGAAGGCACGGCTGCCGTTGCGCCACAGCGAGTTCGGATTGTAGGAGGCGACTTCCGGCTTCGGCATCGGCATCTGCACCGGCTTGTAGCCGGGCTGCGTCGTCGGATTGTCGATCGCCGACAATTTCGGCTGCTCGCCGATCTGCGACAAACGGTCGATCGAGGAGCAGCCGCTCGCCAACGCGCAAGTCGCCAGCAGCAGGGCGGAGATCGCGATGCGACGAAGAGGAAAAGCCGAACTGAACGTGGACATGACTTACTCTGACTTGGCTGGAGCTTGCGAGACGCGAACTTGCGGGATCTGGGCTTGTGCGATCTGGGCCGGGGATGCCGGGGTCTGGACCAGGTTCCGGACGAGGGCTGCGGTATCGACGGGGGCGGGCGCCTCGTCGCGCTTGAGCGAGGAGGTCTGCTCGACCGCGGCCGGCATTGGCGCGGCCTGGCTGGCGCCCTGGACTGTCACCTGGCCGCGGCCGGTGACGACGCCGCTCAGCGTGCGCTTGGTCTGCAGATTGAGCACGCTGATGGTGTCGCCCTCGGCGCCGCTCTCGATCGCCTTGCCGCGCGTGGTGAGGTAGATTCCGGGGACCTGGTAGATGACGGTGACGTTCTGGTCGCGCTGCACGAAGTCGGGCTTGACGATGTCGGCGACGCGGATGGGAGTGCCCGCCCGCATCGGCCGGCGGAGTTGCATGCCGAGCGTGCGATCGCGCGAGGCGGCCTCACCGGTGACCTCGGCCTTCGGCCGGCGCTCCATGGCGACGTCGGACGCCTTCAGGAGATCGACGCGATCGATATCGCGCGTCAGCACGGCCACTTCCACCGTCTCGATCGCGGTGCCGGTGAAACGCAGCTTGGTCGGTGCCGGATTGTTGTCGTTGTTGATCTCGAAGGCGATGTCGAAACGCCCGCTGCGGGCGTCGTAGCGGGTTGCCACCGGCTGCAGCACGCCGGTATTGGAGGCATCCAACCGCATGTCGGCAATGCCGCGGTCGAACGTGACGGTGATGTTGGCAGCATCGCCAAGTCCAAAGCGGCGCTCGAGCGCTGAGGCGACCGCGGTTTCGAGGTCCTTGTTCACGAGCGTGCGGGCGAGACGGGTGACCTGGACCTCCTTGATGTCGCCGGTCATCACGCCGATCACCTGCTTTGCGCGCAACACCGCCAGCACCTGGGCGACCGGCAGCGCACCAGTGGTGCCGAGATCGGGCGAGCGGTAGACCGGGATCAGCGCGGCCGAGCCGGCATTGTCGATGAGATCGCCGACCCGCACCACGTCCGAGGTCACGGTGATGCTCGCGCGCAGCGTCGGCGTCGCGATGAAATCGTCGGCGGCCCGTGCGGGCAGCGCCAGCACGAGGAGAGCGGAGATCGTGGCGAGGGTGGTGCGGATCATCGTCATCACCTCAGCGGAACAACGCCGTGGTCGACTGCATCATCTGGTCGGCGGCGCTGATCACCTTGGCGTTCATCTCGTAGGCGCGCTGGGCGGCGATCAGGTCGCTCATCTCCGAGACGACGTCGACATTGGCTTGCTCGAGGCTGCTCTGCGTGATGTTGCCGAAACCTTCGGAGCTCGCGGTACCGTCCTGCGGCGGGCCGGAGGAGGGCGTCTCGGTGAACTGATTGTTGCCGACCGGCTGGAGGCCCGCCTTGTTGATGAATCGGGTCAGGCCGATCTGGCCCTGGACGGCCGAGGTCGAGGAACCTGGCAGCGTCACGGAGACCTGGCCCTGCACGTTGATGGTGAGGCCCGAAGCGTTGTTCGGGATCGTGATCGTCGGTTGTACCGGGTTGCCCTGCGCGGTGACGATGCGCCCCTGATTGTCCATCTGGAAGGTGCCGTCGCGGGTGTACTGGTAGCTGCCGTCGGGCATCAGGATCTTGAAGAAGCCTTCGCCCGTGATGGCCATGTCGAGGTCGTTGCCGGTCTGCGACAGCGTGCCCTGGGTCATGCTGCGCGGCGTGCCGACGGTCTTGACGCCGCCGCCGATGTCGACGCCGACCGGCAGGATGGTGCCCTGGTCGGACGATTGGGCGCCGACGCGGCGGACGTGTTCGTAGATCAGGTCCTGGAACGCCGCGGTCTGCTTCTTGAAGCCGGTGGTGCGCAGGTTCGCGATGTTGTTGGAGATCACCTGAACGTTGAGTTCCTGTGCCGCCATTCCGGTTGCTGCGGTGTGAAGCGCCTGCATGTCAGTTCTCCCTCAATCAGGCCGGAACGTCGGCGAGCTTCTCGATCGCCGACTTGTGCATGTCACTCTGCTGCTGGAGCAGGTTGGCGATGGCGGTGTAGCTGCGCATGACTTCGACCATGCGGCTCATCTCACCGACCGAGTTCACGTTCGACTTCTCGACGTAGCCCTGCTGCACGGTCGACTTGGTGTCGGCCTGCGGAGCCGCGGAGCCGATGTTGTAAAGGTTGGCGCCGAGCTTGGTCAGCTTGGCCGGATCGTCGAACGAGGCCATGCGGATCTTGCCGCGGATCGAGTCGTTCTTGGCCGTGCCCTCGAGCACCGTGACGGTGCCGTCCGGCGCGACGTTGATGTCGTGGTCGGTCGGCTGGAAGGTGATCGGGCCGCTGGTGCCCAGCACGAGGTTGCCGTCGGAGGTGACGAGCTGGCCGGTGTTGTTGAGCGAGAATTTGCCGTCGCGGGTGTAGCGCTCGGCGCCATTGGCCTGAACCGCGAAATAGGCGTTGCCGCTGATCGCCATGTCGAGCGGATTCTTGGTCGGCTCCATCGGCCCCTGGCCGACGTCGCGGAAGGTGCCGCGGTCCTGCACATAGGAGACCCGGCGGTCGGAGGCGACGAAATTGTCCTCACGCGCGTTCGAGTTGAGGTACTCCTCGAACAGCGAATGGTCGGCCTTGAAGCCGTTGGTGTTGGCGTTGGCGACGTTGTTGGCGATGACATCCATCTGCCGTTCCAACGTCATCTGTCGCGACAAGCCGATCAGAAGCGCGTTCTGCATCGGAAATCTCCCCTGAGTGAGATCTGCCAGCTCGCTCTCCCAAGCGTCTTGGCCGATCCCGTGAACGAGACCTCGGGTTCTCCCAAACCCTGGGTCTCGATCCTTTCTCAGCGAAACTCGTGCCAAGCTGGAAAATTGTGTTGTTTCAGTCTCTTGTCTGTTTTTCGAGGGCGCGGGGAGGCGGCAGAAAGGGTCTGTTAGCCATGTTTGCCCGGCAGATTTTTCCTAGTGAAGGCCCAATCGAAAGGTTCCGTTAACCATTATTACCGTAGCGTTTGCGCGTAAGAGGAGCACTGCGCTGGGGCATTTGTATCGCGTCACTGTCTGCCAGGAGCTTCGCTCTTTCGACCCATTTGAGAGATGAGCGAGCGCGGCGATCATGGCAGAGAATGAAGCGGAAGGCGGCGGAGCCGCTGAGGGCGCGGAAGCCGCTCCGCCCAAGAACAAGTTCAAGCTGATGATCATGGTGGTGGGCCTGCTCGCCGTTCTCGGCGGCGGCGCCGCGACCTGGTTCTTCTTTTTCCGTCACGGCGACGACGAGCATCACGCCGAGGCGGCGCCTCCGCCGAAGCCGCCGGCTTTTGTTGAGGTTCCCGACATCATGGTCAACCTCGCCGGCGCACCGGGCGAGCGCGTGCAATATCTGAAGCTCAAGATCGTGCTGGAGCTGAAGGAAGAGAAGCAGGTCGAGGCGATCAAGCCGACGATGCCGCGCATCACCGACATCTTCCAGACCTATGCGCGCGAGCTGCGCTCCTCTGACCTCAACGGTTCCGCCGGCATCTTCCGCCTCAAGGAAGAGTTGACCAAGCGCGTCAACGCGGCGGTCGCTCCGGTCCAGGTCAGCGCGGTGCTGTTCAAGGAAGTCGTGATCCAGTGAGCATGACGGGCTAGGGATCATGGCAGGCACCGACCAACCAGACCAGGATGCAATTGCCGCCCAATGGGAGGCCTCGCTCGATTCCGAGGATCCCGCCGAGGCCGCGAAGGCTGCTGCCGAAAACGAACTGTCCGAGACCATGGCCCTGCAATGGGCGGCCATGGTCGAGGATGGCAGCCGCGATCTCGGCGCCGGCAAGAATTCCGGCGAACGGGTGCTGTCGCAGGAGGAGATCGACAACCTCCTCGGCTTCGCGGTCGGCGACGTCACGCTCGACGACCATTCCGGCATTCGCGCCATCATCGATTCGGCGATGGTCTCCTACGAGCGTCTGCCGATGCTCGAAATCGTCTTCGACCGCCTGGTGCGGTTGCTGACGACCTCGTTACGCAATTTCACCTCCGACAACGTCGAAGTCTCGCTCGACCGCATCACCTCGGTGCGCTTCGGCGACTACATGAATTCGATTCCGCTGCCCGCCGTCCTCACCGTCTTCAAGGCCGAAGAGTGGGACAATTTCGGCATGGCCGTGGTCGATTCCAGCCTGATCTACTCGATGATCGACGTGCTGCTCGGCGGCCGCCGCGGCTCGAGCCAGCTGCGCATCGAGGGCCGGCCCTACACCACGATCGAGACGGAGTTGGTCAAGCGGCTGGTCGAAGTCGTCATGACCGATGCCGAACAGGCGTTCCGGCCGCTGTCGCCGGTGACCTTCACCATCGACCGGCTCGAGACCAACCCGCGTTTCGCCGCGATCAGCCGTCCTGCCAACGCCGCGATCCTGGTGCGCCTGCGCATCGACATGGAAGATCGCGGCGGCAACATCGAGCTGTTGCTGCCTTACGCGACCATCGAGCCGATCCGGGGCGTCCTGCTCCAGATGTTCATGGGCGAAAAGTTCGGCCGCGACCAGATCTGGGAAGGCCATTTCGCCACCGAGATCGTCCAGGCTGAGATCTCCGTCGACGCCGTGCTCTACGAAGCCGACATTCCGCTCAAGCAGTTGATGCGGCTGAAGGTCGGCGACACGCTGCCGCTGGACATGCGCGCGGATGCCAACGTCACCGTTCGCTGCGGCGACGTCACCATCACCGAAGGACGCATGGGCCGGGTCGGCGATCGCGTCGCGATACGGGTGACGAAACCCTTGCGCAAGCCAAGTACGACACTTGCGATGTTCGAAAAGGTCGACGAGCAGAACAAGATGATGGAGGCCCCATGAACCACTCCCTAGGAATGGCGATCGAGACGCTGGTGGCTATCCTGCTGATGCTGACCATCGTCTACTGCGTCACGCTCAACAAGCGGCTGACGCGGCTGAAGGCGGACGAGCATTCGCTGAAGGCGGTCATCGGGGAGCTGATCACCGCAACCGAGATCGCCGAGCGCGCGATCGGCGGGCTGAAGCTCGCCGTGCGCGACGTCAACGAGAACCTCGGCAGCCAGCTCGCTGCGGCGACCCAGATGTCCGAGCAGCTCTACAAGCAGCTCGGCGAAGCCGACAACGTGGTGCGGCGCCTGTCCAAGATCGCAATCGCCGCGCGCCCCGTGACGAACGCGGAAATGGTCGCCGCGCCCGCAGCCAAGCCCTCGTCGGCGAAGGCGGTGGCGGCTGCGGCCGAAGCCTTCTCCGAGCGCCGACGATCCAACGGTCTTGCCGCATAAAGTCAGGGTATGAAGTCTTTTCGCAACATCCGCGTCATTCCGATCGTGCTGGTTGCCGTTGCTGGCCTCGCCACGCTGAAGGTCACGGGTCTTGTGATCAATGGCGGCTATGTCTTCGACTACAAGCCGAACCAGGTCAAAAAATCCTGGGCGCAGGAGAATCTGAACTTCCCGGCCAGCCGCGAGGATCCCGATATCACCGGCTCGACCCATGGCGCGCCGAAGGAGGCGCCGAAGCCGGCCGCACCCGACACCAAGTCCGAAGGCGCCGCCGTCAAGGAGGAAGCCCAGTCGCAGATCTCCGCCTCGGAGCGCGCGATCCTGGAACGCTTGCAGTCGCGCCGCCAGGAGATCGAGGCCCGCCAGCGCGAGATCGACATCCGCGAGAGCCTGTTGAAATCCGCCGAGAAGCGCATCGAAAACAAGGTCGAGGAGATGAAGGCGGTAGAAACCCGTATCTCCGCGACACAGGCCGAGCAGAAGGCCGCCGAAGCCCAGCGCATGAAGGGCCTCGTGACCATGTATGAGGGCATGAAGCCCAAGGACGCCGCGCGGGTCTTTGACCGGCTCGAGATGGGCGTGCTGATCGAGATCGCCTCGCAGATCGCGCCGCGAAAAATGTCGGACATCATGGGATTGATGTCCCCGGAGGCCGCCGAGCGGCTGACGGTCGAGATGGCCCGCCGGGCCAATGGCGGCGGCGATCAGTCCGCTTCGGCCGGCGAGCTGCCCAAGATCGACGGCAAGCCGACGCAAAAGCCGAATTGAGGGCTCATACTTAAGAAGTCCTTAATTGCCAAAATCTACAGTCTGGGGCAGGGGCCGGCACCAATGCCGGCGTGGACCGTCGAACCGGAAGAAATGCCGCCAATGGCGCGAGAGGCTGCCGCTGGATTTGTGTCGCGAGCCCGCGCCCTGGCGCGGAGGCTGTCGCGTCATGTCCGCGCGGCGCCGCTGCTGGCAGCCAGCCTGCTGATCGGCTTCACGGCGCCTGTCCGGGCGGCCGATGCTGTCAGGGGCGAGGCGACTTTCTCGGCCAGCGGCGGCTTTGCCCGTCTCGTGATCAAGCTCGGGGAGGACGTCCCCTCCGAGGTGACGACGGCCGGCTCCATTCTCGTCATCCGCTTCGACCGGGCGGTCGACGTGCCCGTCGACCGCATCCCGGAAGGCGCGCCCGACTACGTCAACTCCGCCCGCCGCGATCCCGATGGCGGCGCCATCCGCCTGTCGCTGGCGCGGCGCGTTACCGTCAACACCATGAATGCCGGCGAACGAACCTTCATCGACCTCTTGCCGGAGGGGTGGAAGGGGCCACCGCCGAGCCTGCCGATGGACGTGGTCAAGGAGCTCGCCGAACGCGCGCGCGTTGCCGAACGGGCGCTGCGCGCCCAACGCGCCGCGGCGGAGAGCAAGAAGCGTCCGCAGATCCGCGTGCGCGCCTCGGTGCAGCCGACCTTCGTCCGCTTCGTGTTCGAGATGCCGGACGGCGTCGGCGTATCCTCCGTGCTCAACGAGCAGAAGCTCACGCTCGCCTTCAACGCCAACCTGAATTTCGATCTCGCGGACGCGGTCGTCGCGGCGCCGCCGAACGTCGCCTCGATCAAGCAGAAGGCCGACATCGACCAGACCAGTGTCGAGATCGCGCTGATCGGCGATTCCGACGTGCATTCGTTCCGCGACGAGAAGAACTACGTCGTCGACATCTCCTTCCAGCCTGACAAGAGCAAGATGGCCAATTCGGCCGAGGCTGCGATCGCGCAGGCCAAGCCCGCCGCTCATGGACCGGCGCCTGGGCCCGAAAAACCGGCGGCCGAGAAGCCGAAGGACGCGCAGCGCGAGATCGCGCCGCCGACCTCCGAGGCGATCGCGCGCGAAGCCAGGATCGACGTCAAGCCCGAGGTGAAGGCGGAAGCGCCCGCCGCCATGTCGCCCGCTGAAGCGCCGAAATCGGTGCCGGCTCCTGCGGCCGAAGTTGCACAAGCGCCCAAAGAAATGTCGAAGCCTGCGCCCCCTGCTGCGGAAACTGCGGTCGCCCCTGCCAAGCCGGTCATGGCCGAAGCGCCTCAAGAGGTCGTGAAGGAAGCTGCCAGGGAGCCCGTCAAGGAGCCCGTCAAGGAGCCGGTCAAGGAAGCCGCCAAGGCTGCGTCGGCAGAAGCGCCCGCCGCGCCGCAGCCGACTGGTGCCAGCGTCGATGTGCGCCGCGACAGCGACGGCCTGCGGGTGACCTTCCCGCTTCAGGTCGCAACGCCTGCGGCAGCGTTTCGCCGCGGCGACACCGTCTGGCTGGTGTTCGATACGGCGAAGCCGATCGACGTCGAGGCGATCCGCACCAAGGGCGGTGCGATGATCGGCGAGGTCGGCCGCGTCCCGCTCGAGAAGGGACAGGCGGTGCGCATCCGTCTCACCCGGCCCCTGGTCTATTCGCTGACGAGCGAGGAGGTCGGCAAGCAGACCAACTGGCTCTTGACCCTCGCCGACAAAATCCAGGCGACGCCGCTGCCGCTAATGATCTCGCGCAACATTACCGATCCGGCGCTCGCCAACATCGCGATTCCTTTTGCCAATCCGGGCCTCCTGCACAAGCTTACCGATCCCGATGCCGGCGACACGCTCTATGTCGTCACCGCGCAGCGGCCGGTGCGCGGCTTCATCAAGCGACAGGACCTCGTTGACCTCGCGCTGCTGGAGTCCGCACATGGCATCGCGATCCGGCCGAATTCCGACGAGGTCGGCGTCGAGGTGGGAGCCGACAAGGTCATCCTCGGCAAGAAGGGCGGGCTGACGCTGTCGCCGGTCGACATCTCGGCCGAGCGCGCGCCGACCGCAGTGCGGCCGGTCTTCAGCCCCGAAGCCTGGCGCAAGGGCCAGTCGGAGAACTTCATAGCGCGCCAGAACGAGCTGATCACGGCGATCTCCAACGTCGAGCCGGCGATGCGTTCGCTGCCGCGGCTCGACCTCGCGCAATTCTACATGTCGCGCGCGATGTATCACGAAGCCAAGGCCGTCACCGAATTGATGCTGGCCGATCCCCTCAACAAGGAGGAGAGCGGTGCGCTGATCATGCATGCGATCGCGAGCATCCTGATCGGCCGGCCGGCACAGGGCCTGAAGGACCTCGCCAACCCCGTGATCGGCAACAGTCACGATTCTCAGCTTTGGAAGGCGCTCGCCTATGCGCGCCAGGGCAAATGGGCGGACGCGCGCGAGAAGTTCAAGAACGTCGAATTCGCCATCGCCTCGCTGCCGCTCGACATCCAGCGCATCGTAACGATGGAGGCGATGCGCGCTTCGCTCGAGGTGAAGGATTATGCCGGTGCCTCCAAGCGCCGCAGCGAGCTCGAGGTGGTCGGCGTCTCGCCCGAGGCAGCGCCCGGCTTCGCGGTGCTGCGCGGCCGGCTCGCCGAAGCGCTCGGCCACGACAAGGACGCGCTCGACGACTACAAATTCGCGGTCGGCTCGTCCGACCGGCCGGCCGCGGCCGAGGCCAAGCAGCTCGAAGTCGCGCTGCGGCAGAAGCGCGACGAGATCGGCAAGGAAGACGCGCTGCGCGAGCTCGAAACGCTCGCGATGACCTGGCGCGGCGACTCGATCGAGGTCAAGACGCTCCAGATGTTGTCCCAGATGTTTGCCGAGAACG
This sequence comes from Bradyrhizobium sp. MI1.10, assembly GCF_055811035.1. Taxonomy (NCBI): domain Bacteria; kingdom Pseudomonadati; phylum Pseudomonadota; class Alphaproteobacteria; order Hyphomicrobiales; family Nitrobacteraceae; genus Bradyrhizobium; species Bradyrhizobium sp. MI1.10. Next base: position 144,805 of record NZ_JBVVPN010000003.1, on the reverse strand, counting down.
GGCGCTACCGGGATGCGCTCACCGCGGCGCGTACCGCGACAAAGCTGCAGCCGAACGCGGAAGCCTCGCGCCAGGCGCAGGACCTCGCCTCCGACCTGTTCACGCAGATCTTCCTGGGACCCAAGGGCGACGAGCTGCCGCCGATCGAAGCGCTGGGGATGTTCTACGAGTTCCGCGAGCTGACGCCGATCGGCCGTCGCGGCGACGAACTGATCCGGCGCCTCTCGGACCGGCTCGCCTCGATCGATCTGCTCGACCAGGCCGCCGAGCTCCTGCAATACCAGGTCGACCACCGCCTCGAAGGCGCGGCGCGTGCGCAAGTCGCCGCGCGCCTTTCCATGATCTATCTCGCCAACCGCAGACCCGACATGGCGATCACGACGTTGCGCGCGAGCCGTATCAGCGACCTCTCGGGCGAGCTCAGGCAGCAACGGCTGCTGCTGGAGGCGCGTGCGCAGAGCGACGTCGGCCGCCACGATCTCGCGCTCGACATCGTCTCCAACGTTACAGGACGCGAGGTGCTGCGGCTGCGCTCGGACATCTTCTGGGCGGCGCGGCGCTGGCGTGAATCCGCCGAGCAGATCGAGCTTTATTACGGCGAGCGCTTCCGTGACTTCAAGCCGCTCAACAGTGTGGAGAAAAGCGACATCATCCGCGCGGCTGTCGGTTATGCGCTCGCCGACGACTCGATCGGCATGTCGCGCTTCCGCGAGAAATATGCGCCGCTGATGAGCGAGAGCGCCGATCGGCTCGCCTTCGACATCGCGAGCAAACCGACCGGCGCCTCCAGCGCAGAGTTTGCCGATATCGCGAAGCTGGCTGCCAGTGTCGACACGCTCGACGGCTTCCTGCGCGAGATGAAGCAGCGCTTCCCCGACGCCACCGCCCGCGCGCCGGCCTCTCCGCAGGCCAAGGACGAGTCCGACCACACCGGCTCGTTGCCCACGATTCCCGTCGTGCGGCAGATCAAGATGACGCGGTAGTTTGCAAGATCGTTAGCCAGCAGCACAGCGGATCCGCCACGGCGTCGGTTCTTTGCGCTTTTCAAAATCTCAAAAATGAGATAATGTCGATCCGTGTCCTGGCGGGTTGAAATTCTCGATGAGGCCGCCGCCGCAGAGATTGCGGCTCTGCCGGCCGATATGCAGGCACGTTTTCTGCGGCTCGCAGAGCGCATCGCTTCAGCAGGCTGGAGAGCCTTAGCGAGCCACACGTGAAACATCTAGAGGGGAAGCTCTGGGAACTGCGCTTGGCCGGTCGCTATGGAATTGCCCGCGCATTATACGTTACTGCGATCGGACGCAGAGTGATCGTTGTGCGCGCGTTTGTGAAAAAGACACAGAAGACGCCGCGTTCCGAGATCGAGCTGCGAAGAGCAAAGGACGTCTCATGTCGATCGCTTTTGAGAAGCTGAAGGCGCGTCTGCTCGCCAACCCGAAGGTGAAGGCGGAGTATGACGCGCTGGCGCCCGAGTTCGAGATCGCTGCCGAACTGCTCAGGGCCCGCTTGCGTGCTGGTCTTTCGCAAGCGGAACTCGCGGCTCGGATGGGCACCAGTCAATCTACGATTGCCCGGCTCGAAAATGGCCAGACCCTGCCCAGCACCAAAACGCTTCTGCGCTTCGCGGAGGCGACAGGCAGCAAGATGCATGTGAGGCTTTCGGCAGCGTGATGCAGGTCAATGCGACCTCACCGCATGCTGGTGCTGATTGGCGATCAGTTCAGCAAGCAGCACGACGTGTAGGGGGAGGGCGGGCGCTGCCGTATCGCGCGAAGCGCTGCTGGTCGCCCCATTCTCCGTCATCGCGAGCGCAGCGAAGCAATCCAGCGTCTGTCCGCGGCGGCAGCCTGGATTGCTTCGTCGCAAGAGCTCCTCGCAATGACGGGGAGATAGCGGGGCCAAGTCGAGTGCGGGAGGGATGCAAGGCGGGCTCCGCAGTTCGCCCCTGGGCACGCGCCCGCTAACCTCCGTAACTCTGTACCAGACTCCCTGCCACCAGCGACCAGCCGTCGACGAGCACGAAGAAGATCAGCTTGAACGGCAGCGAGATGGTTGCGGGCGGCAGCATCATCATGCCCATCGACATCAGCACGGACGCGACGACGAGGTCGATGATCAGGAAGGGAAGGAACAGCAGAAAGCCGATCTCGAAGGCACGTTTCAGCTCCGAGATCATGAAGGCGGGGACGAGGATGCGTAAGCCGAGCTCGTCGGGTGTTGCCGGCGGCGGCTCGCCGGAGAGATCCAGGAAGAGCTTGAGGTCCTTCTCGCGCACGTTCTTCTGCATGAAGCCGCGCAGGGGGACGGAGGCGCGCTGAAGCGCGTCTTCGACGCCGAGCTGATTGGCGACCAGCGGACGGATGCCTTCGTCGTAGGATTTTTGCAGGACGGGTCCCATCACGAAGAAGGTGAGGAACATCGCCAGCGCGATGATCACCGAGTTCGGCGGGGCGGTCGCGGTGCCCATCGCTGTGCGCAGCAGCGACAGCACGACTACGATACGCGTGAACGACGTCATCATGATCAGGATCGACGGTGCGATCGAAAGCACCGTCAGCAGCGCGATCAGCTGGATCGCGCGCTCGGTGACGCCGCCACCGCCAGCGCCTCCTCCGCCGAGATTGATGCTGATATCCTGCGCATGCGCCGGCATCGCGAGCGAAGCCGCGCCGATCAGGACAGAAAGAAGAAAAACTCTACGCGGGAGGGCCGGCAGCCTCACGAAGACGGCTTCGGACGGCCGAGCAACGAGGCCATCTCGTCTTCGAGATTTTCAAAGCTGGTCTTTTCCGGAGCCGGCTTTGCGGGAGGGGCCGGGGGAGCCGGCGGCTCGCTGCGGGCCACACGCGGAGGAGCGGCCGGGGGCTCCGGGGCGACCGGAGGGGCAAGCGTCTCGCCGGCGGGGCGGCGGAGTGCTGCTTCGAGTCGCTGCGCCATCTCCGCGAGATTTTGCTCGGCGCTCGATGGCGCCGCAGGAGCGGGCGCCGGCGGCGGAACGGGCGGAGCCTGCGGCACGGGCGGAGGTGGTGCGGCGACGCGCTCGGCGCGCACTGGCGGCGCCTTCACCGGCTCGCTCTGGCGCGGCGGACGCGGCATCAGAGGGGGTTCGTTGCGCGCAACGCGCGGCGGAACAGGTTCGGGACGAAGCTCGCGCTCGGGGCGCGGCGCGATCGGCTCGGAGGTGAAGCCGGCCAGTGGCGGCTCGTTGCGGCGTTCGGCCAGCGCAGGAGCGGGCCGGCGCACTTCGTCGGCAAAGGAGGGGCGCGCGGGCCGCGGTGGCGGCTCGGGCATTTGCGGCTCGGGATGATCGAGCAGCTCGGGCCGCGGTACTTCGTCGGCCCAGCTGCTGCTATCAGGCATCGGCGCGAGACGCGGCGGCTCGGCAGCATTGGAGCGCTGCGGGAGCTGGTCGCGGCCGGGCGCTGCGCGCACGATGTTGGGTTCGACGACGATGTCCGTGGGGCCGCCGATCATCAGAAGATGCTCGACATTGTCACGCCGGACCAGCACCAGACGGCGGCGGCCGTCGACTGCGGCGGCATCGATCACGGCGAGCCGGGGCATCCGGCCGCGCTGGGTGTTGGCGCCGAGCCGGCTGGTGGCGAATCGGCGAACCAGCCATGCAGCGACGCCGATCAACGCCAGAACGACGATGAACGCGACGATGAAGGTGATAGGACTGCCTTGCATACTTGTCCCCGACAAATGGCGCTTGTCTCGGGCCCGTGGTCAGATGCGCCAACCACTGGCTTACGTTGCCCCAAACTGCGATTTCTTAACGTCCCACGGCAAGTTTTGCCGTCCCCAACTCTTAATAACCCATGAATCGCTCGATCCAAAACGACTTCTTGGCCTGTGCATGCGCCGCCAAGCGGTTGGGTTAATGCCGCTTTTGGAGGGGTAGAATCACGGGGCGTGCGCATTCGTGTCCCGGCGGGGGACAACTGCCTGCGACCTCCTTAACCAGCTGTTAACCATACAGGCGGCAAATTCTGCCTAGCTTCGGACCCATGGGTCCTGCGAGGCGGAAGGAGCCGCAACGATGTCCATCAACGATCTTCCGGTGCTATCGGCGCTTCGCACCAAGATGCAATGGCACCAGGAGCGCCAGCGCGTCCTTTCCGAGAACGTCTCCAATTCCGACACCCCCAAATTCCGGCCGCGCGACCTGGTCGAGCCGAAGCTGGACAAGAGCGGTGCCGTCACGGGTTCGATGGGCCCCTTGGCGCTCACCCGCACCAGCGGTTCCCACATGGCGCCGTCAGGCGCGGCCTCCGGATTCGACCAGAACAAGAATGCGGGTTTTGAGACCCGCCCCGCGGGCAACGCCGTCAATCTCGAAGAGGAGATGATGAAGGCCGCCAGCAACCAGATGGATTATGCGGCGGTGACCTCGCTCTATTCGAAGAGCCTGCATCTGCTCAAGACCGCGATCGGCAAAGGCTAGAGCTAGAGGAAGCGCATCATGGCGAATGACAGCAGCGACTTTGCCCGCTCGATGGCGATCGCGACCTCCGGTCTGCGGGCGCAGGCCGGGCGCATGCGGGTGATCTCGGAGAACATCGCAAATGCGGATTCGACGTCGCAGACCGCCGGCGGCGATCCTTACCGGCGCAAGGTGCCGACCTTCTCCTCGGCGCTCGACCGTACACTCGACGCGCAGGTCGTCACCCTCGGCAGGATCAAGCCCGACCAGTCCAATTTCCGCACCAAATACGAGCCGAACAATCCGGCGGCGGATGCGACCGGTAACGTCAAATATCCGAACGTAAACTCGGTGGTCGAGATGACCGACATGCGCGACGCGCAGCGGTCGTACGAGGCCAATCTCAACATCATCAGCGCGACACGCCGGATGATCCAGCGCACCCTCGACATCCTCAAGAGCTGAACAGGACATTTGAACCATGGCAACACCGACAATTGCCGCCAACGCCTATGCAAACCTCGCTCGCGTGCTGGAGAACAGCGGTGCCGGCAAGGGCAACGAGCCGAGCGGGCAGTCCTTCGCCTCTCTTCTGAAAGACACTGTCGGCAGCGTCCTGGAGTCTGGTCGAAAATCCGATGCGCAGACGGTGGCGATGGCTGCCGGCAAGGCCAATGTGATGGACGTGGTGACGGCGGTCGCAGACACCGACGTCGCCGTGTCGACGCTGGTCTCGGTCCGCGACCGTGTGATCGCGGCCTATGAAGACATCATGAAGATGCCGATCTGATTTTTGGCGCTCGCGCCCGCCCCAACCGTCATTTGGCGCCCCCCCCACCCAAAACCACGGGTTTCGCAACCGCCGAGATGGTTTGGTTGGGAACCGCGGCCATAGCGGGGGGTTGGCCTTGGACAGCC
>NZ_JBVVPN010000003.1:115951-139451 GCF_055811035.1 Bradyrhizobium sp. MI1.10 | reverse complement strand
CCGCCCCCCCCCCACCCCCCCCGCGCCCGCCCCCCAACACAACCCCCCCCTTACCCGCCCCGCGCCGGGTGGTCCCCGCCCCCCGCCCCCCATGCACGGGGGATAGGCCTTCGCATCGCTCGCAAGAGCGGTGGGAGGCGAGGAATAAGACAAAGGAATTGTGCAATGACCGGACCGGAAACCCTCGACGTCGCGCGTGATGCGATCTGGACCATCGTGATCGTGTCGTCGCCGCTGATGTTGGTCGGCCTCGTGGTCGGCGTCGTCGTGTCGCTGTTCCAGGCGCTGACGCAGATCCAGGAGCAGACACTGATCTACGTGCCGAAGATCCTGGCCATCTTTGCCACAATGCTGTTGGCCTTGCCGTTCATGGCCGACGCACTGCATTCCCACATGCTGCGGATATCGTCGCGAATCATCGGCGGCTGAGGCACTATGCGCCCATCATGCGCATCGACGTCTCGCTGCTGCCGGCGCTTGCCGCCTCCTTCATGCTCGCCTTTGCCCGGGTCGGCGCGATGGTGATGCTGTTGCCGGGCCTGGGCGAGACCAATATCCCGACACGGATCAAATTGTCGATCGCGCTGCTGCTCACGCTGATCATCCTGCCGCTGCATCGCAACGCCTATCAGGTCGACATGGGTTCGATCGCGCCGCTGCTGGTCCTGATGCTGCATGAGATCGTGATCGGCATCGTGCTGGGGGCGACCGCGCGGGTGACGTTGTCGGCGCTGCAGGTTGCCGGTGCCGTGATCGCGCAGCAGATGGGGCTCGGCTTCGTCACCTCGGTCGATCCGACGCAGGGACAGCAGGGCGTGCTGGTCGGCAACTTCCTGACGATATTGGGGGTCACGCTGCTGTTCGCCACCGACAGTCATCATCTGGTGATCGCGGCACTGAACGACAGCTATACGATCTTCGCGCCGGGCGAGACCGTGTCGAGCGGCGATGTCGCCGCGCTGGCGACGCGCGCCTTTGCCGCCGCGTTCCGCCTGGGCTTGCAACTTTCCGGCCCGTTCCTGGTGTTCGGCCTCGTCTTCAACATCGGGCTCGGCGTGCTGGCGCGGCTGATGCCGCAGATGCAAGTTTATTTCGTCGGCGTGCCGCTCTCGATCTTCGCCGGCTTCCTGGTGCTCGCCGTGGTGCTCACGGCGATGATGGGTACCTATCTCGACTATTTCATCGGTGTCATGCACCAGATGATGCCACTCAAGTGACCGGGTGATCGATGGCGGAAGACAACGATCCAGAGAGTCAAACAGAAGACCCGACGCAAAAACGTCTCGAAGAGGCGCTCGAACGCGGTGACGTCGCCAAGAGCCAGGAGATCAACACCTGGTTCATGATTGCGGGCGCCACGCTGGTGGTCTCGAGCTTCTCAGGATCGGTCGGTAGCGGGCTATTGGCGCCGATGCGCAACCTGCTCGCCAATTCCTGGATGATCAAGACCGACGGCAGGGCGCTGCTCGCCCTGATGCAGCAGATCGAAGTCGCTGTGCTCGCGGCGGTGGGCGTGCCGCTGCTGATGCTGGTGCTGGCTGCAATTGCCGGCAACGTGCTGCAGCACCGCCTGGTCTGGTCGGCCGAATCTCTCAAGCCCAAGTTCAGCAAGCTGTCGCCGGCCGAGGGCCTCAAGCGCATCTTCGGCAAGCAAGCGGCGGCGAACTTCCTCAAGGGTCTCGGCAAGCTGATCGTGCTCGGCGCGGTCATGACCATGATCCTGTGGCCGGAGCGGCATCGCATGGAAGCGATGGTCAGGCTCGATCCGGCCGCCCTGCTCGGCGCCTCCACCAGCCTGACCATTCACCTGCTCGGCGCGGTGGTCGCGGCGCTCGCGATCATCGCCATCGGCGACTATTTCTTCCAGTATCGCAGCTGGTTCCAGCGGCAGAAGATGTCGCTCCAGGAGATCAAGGAAGAGTTCAAGCAGTCCGAAGGCGACCCGCACATCAAGGGCAAGCTCAGGCAGCTGCGCCAGCAGCGCTCGAAGAAGCGCATGATGGCGGCGGTTCCCAAGGCTTCCGTGATCATCACCAACCCGACCCACTACTCGATCGCGCTGTCCTACGAGCGCGGCATGTCGGCGCCGATCTGCGTCGCCAAGGGCGTCGACAACCTCGCTTTCAAGATCCGGGAGATCGCGCGCGAGCACGACATCCCGATCGTCGAGAACGTGCCGCTGGCCCGCGCGCTCTACGCCACCGTCGAGATCGACGAGGAAATCCCGACCGAGCACTACCATGCGGTCGCCGAAGTGATCGGCTACGTCATGCGTCTGAAGAGCGGATTCGGTGCCAGCCGGCAATAATACCCCTGAAAAGTACTGGAAATGGCCGTAATCTGGGAATCAGCGTACCTTTCGCCCCTGCCGCCCTTGCGCCTGCGGGTCCGATTCAGGCAGGGAGGACCCTGCGCGCCCTGTAGCGCGTTGATTCTCTGCCGACAGGCTGTGCCAGCTTGAGATGACTGCTGAGACCGACCACGACCTCACACGCGAGCCCGTTGCGGCGCACGAGCCGTCGCCGCGCTCGGGCAGCATTGCGCTGGTGCTGCTGGTGGCCGCCGGCCTCGTCGCCGTTGCCGTCGGGTTGATGACGCTTGGGCGCGCGCAGGCCCAGCCCTATATCCTCGGCATCCTCGCCGTGCTGGCGATGGTCGGCCTGTTCAACCTGTTCGCCTTCGCCGCCGGCATCATCCGCTTCGTCGATCGCAATCTCGACGATCCCGTGATGGGGCGCATCGCCGACCACGCCTTTGACGGCCTCGCCGTGACCGACCCGCGCGGCCATGTGGTCTATTCCAATGCGGCCTATCTGACGCTGACCGGCGCCGCCGGGCCACAGGACGTGCGCCCCGTGGAACGCGTCTTCATCGGCAATCCCGACGTCTCCGAGGCGGTGTTCCGCCTGTTGAAAGCCGCGCGCGAAGGCAAGCGGCAGCAGGAAGAGGTGCGCATCTCCGGCCACGACGGCAGCCAGGGCCGCTGGCTGCGCATGCGGGTGCGGCCCCTCGGCACCGGCAAGCGCGAGACGAGATACGCGGTGTGGTCGATCGCCGACATCACCCGCGACCGCGAGCGCCAGGAGGACGTGTTCCAGGAACTCCAGCACGCGATCGAATATCTCGATCACGCGCCCTGCGGTTTTTTCTCGGTCAATCCGGCCGGCGAGCTCGCTTATGTCAACGCGACGCTGGCAAACTGGCTCGACTACGACCTCGCCGAGATCGGCTCGGGCGGGCTGAAGCTCACCGACATCGTCTCCGGCGACGGCGCTTCACTGCTGACCGCGATCGTGGCGGTGCCGGGCGAGGTGAAGACCGAGGTCTTCGACATCGACCTGCGCATGCGTACCGGCAAGACCATGCCGGTGCGGCTGTATCACAAGCTCGCCTTCGGCGCCGACGGCGCGCCGGGCCCGTCGCGCACGCTGGTGATCAGCCGTGCCCGCGACGAGCGCAGTGACCCGGACCGTGCCGCCGAAGTGCGCTTCATGCGCTTCTTCGACCATACCCCGATGGCGATCGCCACCGTCGACCGCGGCGGCAACGTCGTGCGCGCCAATGCGCGCTACGCCAAGCTCGGGCAGGCGCTAGGGCTCGACAGCGCCAGCAAGTCGATCTTCCGCGCGGTCAATTCGCGCGACCGGCATCTTTTGATCGCGGCCATCAACCAGGCCGCGGAGGGCCAGGCCGACGTCGCGCCGGTCGAAGTGGCGCTCGAAGGAACCAGAGAGCGCTGGGGCCAGTTCTTCGTCACGCCCGTGGACGCGGCCGAGAACGACGCCGAAGTCGCCATCGTGCACATGCTCGAGACCACCGAGCGGCGCGCGCTGGAGAACCAGATCAATCAGTCGCAGAAGATGGAGACCGTCGGCCAGCTCGCCGGTGGCATCGCCCACGACTTCAACAACGTGCTCTCCGCCATCATGATGGCGAACGACTTCCTGCTGAACGCGCACAAGCCGACCGACCCGTCGTTCCAGGATATCATGCAGATCAAGCAGAACGCGACGCGGGCCGCCACGCTGGTGCGGCAGTTGCTGGCGTTCTCGCGGCGGCAGACACTGCGGCCGCAGGTGCTCGACCTCGGCGATGCGCTCTCTGATCTCGCCATGCTGCTGCGTCGCCTGATCGGCGAGAAGGTCAAGCACGAGACCATCCACGGCCGCGATCTCTGGCCGGTCAAGGTCGACGTCTCCCAGTTCGAGCAGGTCATCGTCAACCTCGCGGTCAACGCGCGCGATGCCATGCCCGACGGCGGCAAGCTGATCATCCGCACCGCCAACGTCACCACCGAGGAAGCGGCCAGGCTGGCCTACAAGGGCATGCCGGCAGCGGACTACGTGCGGATCGAGGTCGCCGACACCGGTACCGGCATCCCCGCCGATATCCGCGACAAGATCTTCGAGCCGTTCTTCTCGACCAAGGAAGTCGGCAAGGGCACCGGCCTCGGGCTCTCCACCGTCTATGGCATCGTCAAGCAGACCGGTGGCTTCATTTATGTGGACTCCGAGCCGGGGCAGGGCACCTCGTTCCAGATCTTCCTGCCGCGCCATCATGCCGAGCCGGAGGTGCAGGTCGAGCAGCCGGCGCCGGTCGTTGGCGCCAGCAATGGTGCCGCGAAGGAAGCCGGGTCCGTGACGGACGCCAAGCCCCGCACCGATCTCACCGGACAGGGCACCATCCTCCTGGTCGAGGACGAAGAGGGCCTGCGCGCGCTCAACGCGCGCGGTCTGCGCTCGCGCGGCTACACAGTGGTCGAGGCCGAGAACGGTGTCGAGGCGCTGGAGGTACTGGAAGAGCAGAGCGGCGGAATCGATCTCGTCGTGTCCGACGTCGTGATGCCGGAGATGGACGGCCCGACACTGCTCAAGGCGATGCGCGAGAAGAATCCCGACATCAAGTTCATCTTCGTCTCCGGCTACGCGGAAGACGCATTCGAGAAGAGCCTGCCCGAAGGCCAGCAGTTCGACTTCCTGCCCAAGCCGTTCACGCTCAGCCAGCTCGTGGCGGCCGTGAAGGAGACGATGGCGAAGGCGGGGTGAGGGCCTCGACGCCATGACGACGGGAAACCGGAACTCCCGTCGCACAAGTGACCGGTAACCCGCGACCGCGGCTCCTTCGCACGCCCGGCCAAGCTGCCGCCAAAGATGGGCTTTTGCCACATCCCCGCGACTGAGGGCCGCAGCCATAAGTTCCGATAGTGGCTTCCTTTTTACGGAAGGCTGCCCATCTTAGGGGCACGTCCCCATGCCGGGGATCTGGGAAACCAACATGAATTTCTCGCAACGCTCCCGCAGCCTCTTCAAGACGATTGCCGTCGTGCTGGCGCTTGCGCTGCCGACTGCGCTGGCGATCTCGTCCGCCGACGCGCGCGTCGGTGGCGGCATGTCGTCTGGTTCGCGCGGTTCGCGCACCTATTCGGCCCCGCCATCAACCACGACCGCGCCGGGCTCGACCTCGCAGTTCAATCGGACCTACACCCAGCCGGGCGCAGGCATGAATTCGGCTGCCGCCGCACCCGCGCGTGGCGGCCTGTTCGGCCGCGGTGGCGGTTTCCTGGGCGGCCTTGCGGCCGGGTTCCTCGGCGCCGGCCTGCTCGGCATGCTGTTCGGCGGTGGCCTGTTCGGCGGCCTCGGCGGCCTGTCGTCGATCATCGGCCTGATCATCCAGATCGTGCTCGTGGTGCTCGTGGTTCGGCTGGCGATGTCCTGGTGGCAGCGCCGGCACACCCCGCAGGCGGCCTATGCCAACGCTGACGCCGGTGCCGGTCCGGGACCGCAGGCGAATAACCGTGGTGGTCTTGGCGGCGGTCTTGGCGGCGGCTTCGGATTCGGCGCCAACAACGCCCCGCTCGAGATCAAGCCGGACGACTATGAAGCGTTCGAGCGCCTGCTCGGCGATGTCCAGACCGCGTGGTCGAATGAGGACGTGGCCAAGCTGCACACGCTGGCGACGCCGGAAATGGTCTCCTATTTCGAGCAGGACCTCGGCCAGAACCGCGCGCGCAATGTCGTCAACAAGGTCAGCGGCGTGAAGCTGTTGCAGGGCGACCTCGCGGAATCCTGGCGCGAAGGCGAGACCGATTACGCGACGGTGGCGCTGCGCTTCGCGCTCACCGACAAGACGCTCGACCGCAATACCGGCGCAATCGTCGCCGGCAGCGAGCAGCCGGGCGAGGCCACCGAAGTCTGGACCTTTGCCCGACGTCCGGGCGGCGCCTGGGAATTGTCGGCAATCCAGCAGACCAACTGATCGCGCGTATAGCGACAAACGAGGGCGTCGTGCTTCGGCACGGCGCCCTTTTTGTTTGAGCTGCGCGTTTCGGTCAGGCGGCCATTTGGGCGAAGCACTTAATTGCTTGTTGGCCGCGCAGAGCTGCCGCAATTTCGCGCCTGCCGGTTGGATGAGGAGATATTCCGTGAGCCAGTGTGTCGCGCGCCTCAGGACAAACTACGAAGGCATTGCCAGGAGTTCGTCCCTGCTGCTGGAGGCGATCGGAACGGCGTATGACCGGATCGAGGCCGAGCGCGACCGCAATTGCTGGATCTATCTTCGCCCACGGCAGGAGGCACTCGAAGAATGCCATAAGCTGGTGGCGCGCGCGCGGACGGGCGAAAATCTTCCGCTGCTCGGCATTCCCTTTGGTGTGAAGGACAATATCGACGTTGCGGGAATGCCGACCACTGCCGCATGTCCGGCGTTCAGCTACACGCCCTGGCATTCCGCGCATAGCGTCGAACGCCTCACCGCAGCCGGCGCAATTTGCCTCGGAAAGACCAATCTCGATCAGTTCGCCACAGGCCTGTCCGGCGTGCGCTCGCCCCATGGCCCCTGCGCGTCGGTTGCCGATGCCCGCTATGTTGCGGGCGGTTCCAGTTCCGGCTCCGCGGTCGCCGTGGCGGCGGGGCACGTCGCCTTTGCGCTCGGCACCGATACCGGCGGCTCGGGGCGCATACCTGCCGGGTTCAACAACATCGTCGGAATCAAGCCGACCGTTGGGCTGGTGTCATCACGTGGCCTGGTGCCGAATTGTCCGACGATCGATTGCGTGTCGGTATTCTGCAATACCGTCAGCGACGGCGAAGCAATCCTCGACATCATCGAAGGGTTTGATTTCGAAGATCCCTACAGCCGCCTGCCCAGAACCTTTTTCTCCGCCAACGGGGCGGCGGCATCATTCCGGTTCGGCCGCGTTGCGCCAGCAGATCTCGAATGCTTCGGCATGTCGGAATGCGGCGAACTCTACGAGAGCGCCTGCGAACGTCTTGCTCATATCGGAGGAACGGCGATCGAGGTGGACTTCGCCCCATTCCGCCAAGCGGGGGAGTTGATGTTCAGCGGTCCCTGGGTCGCTGAGCGGCGCTCCGCCATCGCTTCTCTCATCGATGTCGAATCCGGCTCCTTGCTTGATGTCACGAGGACCGTGCTGGGCTCAGCCGCCGGCTATTCGGCGATCGACACGTTTGGCGCCATTCACCGGCTGCACCGGCTTCGCCGCGACGCCGAAGCAATCTTTGCCGGCATCGATGCCCTGGTGGTTCCGACTGCACCGCGGCCGTTCACACTGGAGGAGATGCATCGTGATCCGATCACCCTCAACAATCGTCTGGGCTACTACTCGTACTTTGCCAATCTACTCGATCTCTGCGGCGTCGCCGTTCCGAATGCGAAATTGTCAAACGGCATGCCCATGGGCGTGACCCTGCTAGCGCCGGCCTGGCACGATCGCGCGCTGATCGGACTGGCGCGGCGGTTCGAGGCAGGCGCAGACGGATCGGCGTTCGAATTGAAGTCTGGCGGCTAAAGGGCGGACATTATCCCATCGCCTGCCCGAGCGTAGAAATATCCAGGATCGAAATCACGGATCTTTCGTATCTGATCACGCCTTCGTCCTGGAGCCGCGCGAGTTGCACGGTCACCCATTGGCGGGTGGATCCGATGAGGTTGGCGAGATCCCCGTGGGTGAACGGCATGCCGACGAAGACCTCGTTGTCGCGCTTCACGCCGTAGACGTGCGACAGGAAGATCAGCAGGCTGTGCAGCCGCTCGGTCACCGAGCGCGTCCCAAGCATCTGGGCCATCGCCGAATAGCATCGCGCCTTGAATGCGAGGGCATCCAGCAAGGCGACGGCAATCGTCGGCGATTCCAGCGCAAGCCGCCGCAGCGCCGGTCCGGGCATGAACGTCAACCGGCTGCGCTCGGCTGCAACCGATGTCCACATGTGCGGGCCCGTCCCGAATATGTCGGGCCCGCCGACGAAGTTGCCGGGAAACCAATAGGCGAGCGTGACTTCGCGCCCCGACGGTGCAGCATAGTAGCTGCGTATGCGTCCCTCGCTGATCAGGTAGATCCCGGCCTGTGCGTCGCCCTGAGACCAAACCAGTTGGCCGGCTTCCAGGATCTTTTCGCGTCCGATCGCACGCAAGCGATTGCAATCAGCCCGGTTGAGACCATCCAGCAAGCCGGGCAGCGGTCTGACGAGATCGTCCGACTCCGCGAGCATCACACCTGCCGCTATCGCGCTGTTCGCCCTGTGCATGGCCGGCTCCGCATGTGAGACCCGGCATCGAATATTCAAGAACCATGCCAGCCCGCTGCGTCCGCCTCAGACCCGCGGGCTCCGCGTCATCAGTCCGCGTCCGACTGATTGAACGCCCGCAACCCTTCTGCGCGGATGACGTCGAGACAATCCTTCTTGAGCGACAGATAAGCTGGCTCGACCATGACAGAACTCGACCGTGGGCGCGGCAGCTTGACCGCGACTTCGCGCAGGATGCGGCCGGGTCCCGCGCTCATGATGAGAACGCGGTCGGCCAGCACGATGGCTTCATCGATATCATGCGTCACGAATACGATTGTCGCCTTGATCCGGTCGCGCAGCGCCAGCAGATTGTCCTGCATCACCGCGCGGGTCTGCGCGTCGAGCGCCCCGAAGGGCTCGTCCATCAGCAGCACACGGGGCTGATTGGCCAGCGCTCGCGCGATCGCCACGCGCTGTTGCATGCCGCCGGACAGCGTGTTCGGATAAGCGTCGGCGAAACGCTTGAGGCCAACCATCGCGATCAGATCGTCGGCGATGGCATACGCTTCCGTCTTGGACTTCCCGAGCATCCGGGGGCCGTGGGCGATGTTGCTGCGGACGGACTTCCAGGGAAAGAGATGCGGCTGCTGGAACACCATGCCGACATCGGGACGCGGACTGTAGACGGGCGCGCCCTCGACCAGGATCTCGCCTTCGAACGGCACTTCCAGCCCGGCGATCGTATTGAGCACCGTCGACTTGCCGCAGCCGGAGGGCCCGGCGATGCAAACGAACTCGCCAGGCGCCACGTCAAACGAAACGCGATCGACCGCAATCATTTGCCCGCGCTTGGTGTCGAAGACGATGCTCAGGTTCGAGACTTGAATGGCCGGTTGTTTTCGGGCCGATTCGACGGAGGCAGGCGAACTTGCCAGCGCCAGTTTCATGCCCGATCGAGATCCCGACATCAGCGCCACCAGACGATACGTTCGGCAAGAGCCGCAAACAGCCGGTCGGCGATGAACGACATCAACCCGAGCGCTGCGAGCCCGCCCATGACCTGGCCCGTTTGCAAATTCTGCTGCGCAATCTCGATCCTGTAGACGATGCCGGCGAAAGCGCCGGCCAGTTCAGCCGCGACAAGCGTATAGAAGGAGATGCTGACGGCGGTGCGCAACCCGACCACAATGTAGGGAAGCGCGCCCAGCAGCACGATCTCCTGCAGCATCTGCCGTCGGGGCGTGCCGAGCATCAACGCCGCCCGAATTAGACCACGGTCGACCTTCTGCACGCCGATGTGAGTCGAAAGCCATACCGTGAAGAATACGCCCCATACGACGAGGAACAATTTTCCCGCCTCCGACAGGCCGAACCAGAGGATGACGATCGGCACGAACGCAATCGGCGGAATAGGCCGCAAGATATGGAATAGCGGGGACAGCAAGCTCGAGATAACGGGGAATTGGCCGGTGAGAACACCGAGCAGGATGCCGAGCGCGCCGCCTATGATGAATCCCGTGGTGACGCGAAAGAGGCTGGCCAACAGATCGCTAAAGAACTGTCCGCTTCGTATCCACTCAAGCACGGCCGCAGCAACCACCGTCGGCGGTGGAAACAGCACCATGTTGACGGTCCCCGAACGGGAGATCAGTTCCCAGAGCCCAATGAACAAGGGAAGCGAAAGCGCCCCGACCAGAATATTGAGGCGGCGAAGCCGAACTGAATTCGGCCGCCGAGCGCGACCGCCAGCGCGGATGGCAATATCGCGTCCCGCTGAAGTGGCTTCCTGCATGGCCGCGCGGGTGCCTATTTCCACGACAGGGTGACGCGTGCGGGGTCGACCTTTTTCAGTGGCTCGGTGACGATGATCTTGCTGAAGTCGGGCATCGCCGCTCCCGGAGGATGGTTGCCGCTCTCGAGGCGCCATGCGGAATGGGTCTTCAGAATCTCGATCAGCCGGTCATCGAGACGCACCCGGTAAACATAGTCGGCCCAGATGGGCGCGAGTTCGTCCCGCTTCATTCCAACCGCGTCCGCCACTGTCGTGATCGCTTCATCCGGGTGTTCCTTCATCCAGACCTCGGCATCGATCAGTGCGGCGATGAACTTCTCGACCAGCACGGGGTTGGCGTCCAGATAGGACTTCATGACGACGATATTGAACGTCTCGGAGTAGGTGCCCTTTGTATCGACCTCAGTGACGGCTTCGCCCAGGGCCTTCTTCGCGTTGGCGACGTGGGGCTCCCAGGTGTCGAACGCGTCGATGCTTCCGGCTGCAAGTGCCGGCAGCATCTCCTGCGGCCGCAGATTGACGAGGGTGACATCCTTGGGCGTCAATCCCACCGACTTCAGCAAGGTCGCCGTGTAAACCTCGCTGCCGGTGCCGGCAGTAAAGGCGATTCGCTTGCCGCGAAGATCTTCCTTGGTCTTGATGCCGGCCTTGGCCGCGACCAGCGTCTTGAGATCGGAATATTCCATGCCGGCGACGAACGCGATGGGCTGGTTTGCCATCGCCGAAGCGGTGACCGGCGCCTCGGCCGTCGTCGCGATGTCGGCGCCGCCCCCGATCACCGTGTCCAAGCACTGCTTGCCGGACGTGAAGTTCGAGACTGTGATGTCCAGTCCGTTCTTTTCGAAGATTCCCTTCGATTTGGCGACGATCGCAATGCCGGAGATCGGTCCGAGGTTTTGCGCAAGTCGGGCTTTGAGCAGTTCCGCGGCCAAGGCGCAGTTCGGACCGATGGCAAGACCGATGGCAAGGCAGCAAAGGGTGGCACGGCCGGCAATTGTCGTGATTGGGCGGATGGTGGTCCGGTGCATGACGATCTCCCCCTTGCGCCGCGCCCTGCGCAGCCCCGATGTGATCGCGGATACCGCCCTGAACGGTCCCGCCACAGTCCCCCGCGTCCTCCCCTGGACGATCACTTGAGGATCGGCCCATTTGGTATGCTCGCCCGGCACCCTTGTCCCGGGAAGCAATTAATCGACATGGCAGTCGGGAAGCGGCTGGGAATCGTCGGCGATCCCGCTGACCAACTGATCGCAGACGACATGAAAAACCAGGGCGTCTCGCATCGCGGCATTGGAATAAGCGGGCCGGCGTCGGGTTGAAATCTGGCGGCCAACAAAAACACAAAGGGAGGACAGGATGATCCGTATCGAGAGATCCGCGACGATTACAGGCCTCGCGCTCGCTGCGGCCTTGCTTGCGGCGCCATCGGCGCGAGCGCAGTCGGCCGACATGACGTTCTTCGTGACGTCCAATGGTCCTGGCAGAGGCGCCGATCTCGGCGGCCTGGAGGGGGCCGATGCGCAGTGCCAGAAGCTGGGCCAGGCCGGCGGCGCCGGCAGTAAGACCTGGCGCGCCTATCTCTCCACGCAGGCCGCCGACGGCAAGCCGGCCGTCAACGCGCGCGACCGCATCGGCAAGGGACCGTGGCAGAACGCCAAGGGCGCTGCAATCGCCAAGGACGTTGCCGACCTGCACGGGGCGGCCAACAACCTCACCAAGCAGACCGCGCTCAGCGAGAAGGGCGAGGTCATCAACGGCCGCGGCGACACGCCGAACCGGCACGACATCCTCACGGGATCGCAAGCCGACGGCAGCGCATTTCCCGCGGGTGACGACAAGACCTGCAAGAACTGGACGTCGAGCACGCAAGGCGCGGCGGTCGTCGGCCACGCCGACCGTCAAGGCCTGCGCGATGACGAGCCGTCGAAATCGTGGAACAGCTCGCATCCCTCGCGCGGTCCCGACGGCGGCTGCTCGCAGGCCGATCTGAAGAGCACCGGCGGCGACGGGCTGCTGTATTGCTTCGCATCGAATTGAGGCTGCCGTCATTGCGAGGAGCGCAGCGACGAAGCAATCCAGAGTCGCTCCAGGGTGACAGTCTGGATTGCTTCGCTGCGCTCGCAATGACGGAGCGTGTGGTGCCGCCGTTCAGCCTCATCCTTACGGAACCTTGTCGCGCGTGATAAATTGGTCCTGTCGCTTCCACGCTCACGGACCCCTTCCATGAAATACGAGCTCTATTATTGGCCCGAGATCCAGGGCCGCGGTGAATATGTGCGGCTGGCGCTGGAGGAGGCGGGCGCGGCATACGTCGACGCGGCGCGTGGCCCACGCGGCACAGCTGCGATGATGAAGATGATGGAGGCGCACAAGGGCACGCCGCCCTTTGCGCCGCCGTTCCTCAAAGCCGGCAAGCTCGTCATCGGCCAGACCGCGAACATCCTGCTCTATATCGGCGCCCGCCACGCGCTCGCCCCGAAGTCGGAGGCGGGGCAACTCTGGGTGCATCAGCTCCAGCTGACGATCACCGATTTCGTGGTCGAGATTCACGACACCCATCACCCGCTCGGGCCCTCGCTCTACTACGAAGATCAGAAACCGCCGGCAAAGAAGCGCACCGCCGACTTCTGGGGCGAGCGCGTGCCGAAATATCTCGGCTATTTCGAGCAGCTCCTCGAGGACAATGGCGCCGCCTATGTCACCGGCCGCAAGCTGACCTATGTCGATCTCTCGCTGTTCCAGCTCGTCGCGGGGCTGCGCTATGCGTTTCCGAAGCGGATGGAGGCGTTCGAGACAGAGATACCGGCCCTCGTCGGCCTGCACGACCGCGTCGCCGCGCGGCCGAACATCAAGGCTTATCTCGATAGCGAGCGCCGCATTCCCTTCAACGAGCAGGGCATCTTCCGCCGCTACCGCGAATTGGATGGTTAAAGCACAGCGGAGTGACGCGCGCGCTCACCACACGCCAGGCAGCAGCCGATAGCGCACGCGCGTCACATAGTCGGCATACCCCGGCAGGCCCTCGCGTAGCGTGCGCTCCTCGATGCGAATGCGGACCGCAAATAATGCGATGAACAGCGGCGCCATCAGAAGTCCCCACCATGAACCCAGAAGCAGCGGCACGCCGGCGAAGAACAGGATCATGCCGCTGTACATGGGATGACGCACATGGGCATAAGGCCCCGTCGAGATCACGCGCTGCGCGCGCTCGGCTTGCAGCTTCACCACGGACGCCGCGAACGAGTTCTCGCGGAAGACCCAGAGGATGAACAGCGTCGAAAGCAGGAACAGGGCGAGGCCGAGCATCTGCAGCGCCATCGGCATGTCGGAGGACAGCGTACGCCGGTCGAGCCCCATCGCCGCCAGCCAGACCAGCATCGCGACGACGAAGACGGTCATGAACACCTTGTCGGCAGCGGGCTGGTCCTTTTGCAGGACCGGCCGCAGACGTTCGGCGAGCAGTGCGGGGTCGACCCGGTAAAGCCACCAGCCGCCGAGCGGGCCGAGCAGGGCGGAGGTCGCGAGGAACACCCAGGCCGACGGCCAATGCAGGGTTCCGGCGGACACGAACAGCAGCGCGCCCATGGCGGCGGTGGTGATCGTGCTCTGTAACAGCAGTCTTGCGATCATGCGCAGGTCTCAGGTAGCCGCGCACGATATTGGTCCTGCTATCCGGCGAAGATGCGGCCGGACACGCGAAAAGCCCGATCGACCGGATCGGGCATTTCATCTTCGACGCGGTTGATCAGGCGAGCTGATCGATCCGCGTACCCTGACCCGGCGGCAGCGGTGCAGGCGGCGGCGGCTTATAGGTCGGGTCGTTGTCCTTGGTCTTGATCTGATCGTCCTGCTGCTTGGTCGAGTCGTAGCTCGGCACCACGATCGCGATCGGCGGCGGCGAAACGGTGGAAACGCTCATCCAGAAATCCTCGCACATGGAAACATTGACACTGCGCCGCGAGGAGCGAAATTTCCTTCAAGCCAATCGTTAAAATGCGAGGGATCTGGTGCGGTGGGATGTGCTCTCGGACCTCTCCTCGGGGTATTGGGGGGCGCCGCCCCCGCCCCCCGGGGGGGGGCGGGGGGGGGGTGGGTTTTGTGGGGGGGGGGGCCGAAGGGCGGGGGGGTGTGGGGGGCGCGGACCCCGCGGGGCATTGGCCGCCCCCGCAACCAAATCCCGTCGGGCCCCGGGGGGGGTTTCTGGATTGCTTCGCTGCGCTCGCAATGACGGAGTCTGTAGTGGGCGGTGTGCTGTCAGACGCACACCGCGCGGGAGCCGCCTATTCGTCTTTGCCGCGCGTGATCGCGATGGACGCATCCGTCTTGGTGCGGGTGCATTCCATGTTGAGACGCCGATAACGCATGCTGATCTTGTCGCCGCGCAAGAGCCCCATCCGCTTCAGGCAGCGTGTCGCGCCCGTCGTCGTATCGTCCTTGGTCACGGTGAAGACGATCGCCGCCATCGACCCCACCAGCGCAAAGAACTCCGGTTTCGGCTTGCGATCGCCCTTGGCATAGAGCTCGATCGAATATTTGTCGCCACGGCAAGCCACGGACAATTCCTTGGCCGCGGGATGCGTCAGGTAGACGACATTCGCGGCGCGGAAATTCACCTTGAGGCGATCGACCTGGTTCGCCAGCTCCTTGGCGCTGTCATCGCAGCGGTCCGCGCGCGCGGGTGCGGCGAGGGTCACAAGGCCGGTGATGGCGGCGGCGACCAGGATCGCGCCGCGGACGTGCAAGTTCAATGTCATGATGAAAAGCCCCTTAGCGGGCGCATTCAACCGTCGTCCCGCGCGTAGCGCAAGGGGTGCATCAGGGTCTTCACTGGCGTCATGAGGGCCTGGTGTCCGCCGACAGCCGCCGAAAATAGCTCGCCATGCGCCGAATCGGGATGCCCCGACCGCACCAGAGCGCCTTCCCTTTGCGGCAAAAAAGCTTAGAACGCTTCTATGAAAGGGGCCCACGCGAGGGCTCCAAAACCCCGAGATTCCAGCCCATGAACGCTCCCACCGCCTTCCCCGACCCCGCAAAGCCCGTTCCGCCTTACAGGCACACGCCGCTGTTTCCGCTGGGCAAGGACGAGACGCCCTACAAGAAGATCACAGCCGAGGGCGTGCGGGTCGAGAAGGTGCTGGGGAAAGACATGCTGGTGGTGTCGCGCGAGGCGCTGCGGGCACTGTCGGAAGCCGCCTTTGGCGACATCAACCACTATTTGCGGCCGGGTCATCTGAAGCAGCTCCGCGCGATCCTCGAGGATGGCGAGGCGAGCCCGAACGACAAGTTCGTCGCGCTGGACTTTCTCAAGAACGCCAACATCGCCGCCGGCGGCGTGCTGCCGATGTGCCAGGACACCGGCACCGCGATCATCATGGGCAAGAAGGGC
The DNA here is from genome assembly GCF_055811035.1 of Bradyrhizobium sp. MI1.10. NCBI lineage: Bacteria > Pseudomonadati > Pseudomonadota > Alphaproteobacteria > Hyphomicrobiales > Nitrobacteraceae > Bradyrhizobium > Bradyrhizobium sp. MI1.10. The sequence goes on along the minus strand of NZ_JBVVPN010000003.1, from coordinate 123,748 downwards.
TGCAACGTCATCACGGACGGTGACGACGAGGCGGCACTGTCGGAGGGCGCGCGCGATGCTTACCTGCGCCGCAATCTGCGCTACTCGCAGGTCGCGCCCTTGTCGATGTACGAGGAGAAGAACACCGCCAACAACATGCCGGCGCAGTGCGAGATCTATGCCGAAGGCGATGACGCCTACAAGTTCATGTTCATGGCGAAGGGCGGCGGCTCCGCCAATAAGAGCTTTCTGTTCCAGGCCACGCCCTCGGTGCTGACCAAGGACCGGCTGCTCGCCTTCCTCAAGGAGAAAGTGTTGACGCTGGGCACTGCGGCGTGCCCGCCTTATCACCTCGCCATCGTGATCGGCGGCACCTCGGCCGAGCTCTGCATGAAGACGGTGAAGCTGGCGTCGGCTCGCTATCTCGACGCGCTGCCGACCCACGGCTCGCCCGACGGCAACGCGTTTCGCGATCTCGAGATGGAGCAGGAAATCCTGAAGATGACGCAGTCGCTCGGCGTCGGCGCGCAGTTCGGCGGAAAATATTTCTGCCACGACGTGCGCGTGATCCGCATGCCGCGTCACGGTGCCTCGCTGCCGATCGGGCTGGGCGTGTCATGCTCGGCCGATCGCCAGGTGCTCGGCAAGATCACCAAGGACGGCGTCTATCTCGAAGAGCTCGAGCACAACCCGGCGCAGTATTTGCCTGAGGTCGAGCAGTCGCTGGGCGGCGAGGTCGTCAAGATCGATCTCAACCAGCCGATGAAGGATATCCTGGCCACCTTCTCGAAGTACCCGACCAAGACGCGGGTCTCGATGACCGGCACCATGATCGTCGCGCGCGATTCCGCGCATGCCAAGCTGCGCGAGCGGCTCGACAAGGGCGAGCCGCTGCCGGACTATTTCAAGAACCATCCCGTCTATTACGCCGGCCCCGCCAAGACGCCCGAGGGCTACGCCTCCGGTGCGTTCGGCCCCACCACCGCTGGCCGCATGGATTCCTTCGTCGATCAGTTTCAGGCCGCCGGCGGCTCGATGGTGATGGTCGCCAAGGGCAACCGGGCGCCGGCCGTGCGCGAGGCCTGCAAGAAATATGGCGGCTTCTATCTCGGCTCTATCGGCGGTGCCGCGGCGAATCTTGCCGAGCACTGCATCAAGAAAGTCGAGGTGCTCGAATATCCCGAGCTCGGCATGGAAGCGATCTGGCGCATCGAGGTCGTCGACTTCCCGGCGTTCATCATCATCGACGATAAGGGCAACGACTTCTTCAAGGAGCTGAATCTGGGCTAGCTCTTCGCCTCGCTCCGGAGTGCCGGAAGAGCTCGGCCTGCATGGTTCGAGACGCCCGCTTTGGCGGGCTCCTCACCATGAGGGTCTGATATCTCGCCGCGAAACATGACCTCATCCTGAGGGCCCGCCGGAGGCGGGCGTCTCGAAGGATGGGCCGCAGGCTAACTGCAATTCGTGACCTGGTTGGAGCACAGCCCGCGCCACCAGCCGCGGACGCCGTCCTGGCTCTCGACGAGGCCCCAGAGGCCGCTGCAAGCAAAGATGTGCTTCGGCCCGCCATCGGTGTCGATCGGACCGCCGAGCTCGCGCTGGGCCGGCATCCATTTCGCATCGACGAAGGGCGCCTGGAACAGGCCGCCCATGCGGGTCGCGCCATTGGCGTAGGCCGCGCCGACCTTGTTGGAGGCGACCCAGCCGCGTCCGGCATAGGGCTTTGGCGCGCTGCGCGGATATTTCTTGTCGTCCTCGTAGTCCTTGCCCGGCGGCTTGGCGCCTTCGATCAGAAACCAGCCGTTCTTGAAGCCGATGATGCGGAATTCGGTGAGCCAGCCGCCATCGGGCGTGTTCTCGCTGCCGCCGAGCTTGAGCAGGTAGGGCGGCGGAAGCGTGCCGAGCACACGCGCCTTGGTCGATGGTTCGGCACGCACGTTGAGGCCATCAGGATCCTTGTCGACGGACCAGGCGCCGAGATCGCACGGCTCGGTGCCGTCGGGAAGCGTCGAGCGCTTGGCGGCGAGATCGGCGTGCAGCTTTGCGAATTCGGTGTCGTCGTTGTCAGGATCCGGCCCGCTACGCGGCTTCAATGCGGCCGAGACTGCGCGCGTCGCATCCGACGTCAGCGCGACCACAAGAGCCTGGCGCGCGCCGAAAACGCTTGCAGGCGACTTCGGATCGTTCGACGAGATCGGATAGACGGCGAGGTAGCCCGTCGAACCTTCGGTTCGATAGGCCGTGCCGGCAACATAGCCTGCCGGTAGCATGGCGAGCGCGCTTGCCCGCCACGCCGGTTCGGCGTCGTCCGCGCGCGCCGCTTGTGTCGCGACACACAGGATCGTCGCCGCGATGAGACCGAGCGCGCGCACGGTTGCCGCGCGGCTTAGGCGCGCGTGCCGGTGAACGGGAAGCTGCCCATCGGGCCGATGCCCATCTCACCGCTCATGCTGTCGCCCGAGACGGTTCCGATGAATTCGAGCGTCAACGGCATCGGATTGGTGATCGAGACCTTCCAGTTGACGGCATCGCCGCTGACGGTGCCGTCGAATATCTCGGCTGTATCGCCTTCCGCACCCTGCGTCCCTGTGAGCGTGCCGCCGGCAGCCGTCAGGCTCAGCGTCGCCTTGCGCTCGCCCATGGGGGTTGTCAGGGTCAGAGTCCAGTTGCCGTCGACGGCCATTCGCGTCTCCCAAGATCCCGGCGGACCGCGACGATCCGCGGGCCAGTCCCGGCCGAGCGTATAGCGCAACTCGTCGCCCGCGCCTAACGCTCCGTCGGAGGCATTTAGGCGCGGGCGGCGGCGCGCCGTCGGCTGGTGACGATGAGACGGAGCACGACATATTGCACGGCGAAGGCGAGGATCTTGGCGCCGCCCGCGACCACCGTGATGTAGAACGCCCACAGCTTCAGATCGCCTGTGGAGGCGACGGCGATCATGCCGGCGCCGATCACGAACATCAGCGCAGCCCAGGCATAACCTGCAGCCGTCACATATTCCGGAACGGTCTCTACGACGATCGCCGGCATGTAGCGCAGCATCCAGCCGCGCTTGAGCATGATGGCGCCGATCGCGAAATGCGCGATCGAGGGCTTTGCGAGCATGAAGCGGGGATCGTTGGTCAGCAGCGTGATCGTGCCGAGCACGACGACGAGCGCGACGCTCGCATAGGTCATGTAATTGACCTGCTGCCCCTTGACGCGCGCGTAGATCAGCTGCGCGATCGCTCCGGCAATCGCCACCGACGTTGCCAGGACGACGTTGTCGGTCACGAGGTAGATGACCAGGAAGACGATGGCGGAGAAGAGGTCGGAGGCGAGGCGGGCGAATACGTCCTTCATCGTCGATCCTGTTCAGCGAGTGTGGGGCAGTGCGCTGGCCGGCGCACCGTACGTGATCTGCCGATATTCGGGATACCATTTTGTGAAGTACATCGCGCTGTTGCGGGCGGCGAAGGCGACCGCAAGGCTCGACCAGAGCGGCAGGCCGGGGACATAGAGCAGCACGAGATTGGCGGCCGCCATCAGCAGCGCAGCCGCAGTCCATGCGCCGGTGATGACGTAATTGGCATAGAGAAAGCCGGGCATTGCCGCGGTCTCGGCCGGCACGGCCTCCAGCGCGTATTGCAGCGTGAATGGACGGCGGACCAGCATCGAGCCGAGCGAGATGACGAAGATGCCGATGTCGACCGACAGCTTGACACCGAGTGTGCCGAGCGCCGGATCGAACAGCGCGAGGTGGATGCCGATTGCGGCGAATAGCAGCGCCGAGCTCATCGCCAGGATCTTCACCGATCGACCGCGCACGACATCGATCGCGACGGTGGCGAGACAGATTGCCGAGGCCACGAATACGCTGATCGTGGCCGATGTCATCAGCATCAGGAAGGTGAAGGCGCCGTAGGGCGCGAGGATCAGGAAAATCGCCATGGTCCGCCTCGGTCAGGCCTTATCTTTACGATGTAAAGATCAATAAGTCACGGGCGGAGCGGGGTCAAGCAAAATCTTTACAGTGTCAAAATGACGTAAGCGACTTCCAAAAATTGAATTGCTGCAACGGCTTGGTCGGCCATTTCGTCGATGAATCCGGCCCAGGGCAGGTAGGACAGCGCAGGTAACGCACAGGTGACCAAGAGGACGAGGGCGAGCAAGATACCGCCGTTGAAGACGGTTTGGCCGCTCCGCCGCGGCTGGATCATCTGAAGTGTGAGGGCGGCGCAGATCAGGACCAGGACGACGAGATAGTCCGCAGTGATCGATGGCATGTGCATCAGAGACCTCTTTGGTGGCATCCGCGATGACGAGGAACAGCTACTGCGCGCCGACCCAATTGCCGTGAAAACCGTCGGGCACGCGGTGGCCGAGCTGCACCAACGCGACCGGGCCGGCCTCGACATCCCTGGCGTTGAACACGGCGAGGTCGCTCCGGTTCTCCCGCGCGCGCCAGACCACCGCCAGCAGCCAGCCATCGCCTTCTGCCGCATCTTTCGACCGCTCGACGAAGACCGGTTCAGAAATGGTGTCGCCGGCCGGCAGCAGATAATGGCCGAGGCGCTTGCCCTTGCCATCGACATGGACGACGCCGGACAACGCGCCGAACATCGGCAGCGTCGGATTGGCGCAGGCGTACCAGCCGTGACCGCTCTTCAATCCGGCGCGGCGGTCGTCGATGCGCGGGAATTCGCCGGTGAGATCGTCGAGATAGGTCTGCTGGAAGCGGTCGGTATTCCCGGCAAGATCAAACGTCCAGCGGCAATGGCGGGCGAAGGATTTCTCGGGATTGGTGGGCGTGCCGTCGGGATGCGTGAACAGTGGTGCTTCCTCGAACTGCATGACGTCGGCGATGATGCGGTCACCTTCCTCCCATGCATTCATGACGTGGAAGACGTAGCAGGCCTCAGCGCGAAACCAGACGATGTCCTTCGCGCTGCCCTTGCGCTTGATCACGCCGACATAGGCGCCCTTGTCCGGCTCCCAGGCATAGGGCGGCCGCCCGCTCATCGCGCGCTCCATGCTGCCGGTGAGGGGCAGGATCGGAAACAGCAGGTGGTTTTCCGTGACGATGAAGTCGTGCACCATGCTGGCATAGGGCGCCTCGAAACGTTCGAAGCGCGTCGCCTTACCGGACGCATCGATCGACCCGTAGGAGAGGGCAGGCGTCAGCGGTCCCGCCGCATTGTAGCCGAAGAACACCAGCTCGCCGGTGACGGGATCGATCTTCGGGTGCGCGGTGAAGGTGCCGGCGATGCGGCCTTGATAATTGTGATAGCCGCGCGTCGCGAGCGTACCGGGCTCGATCTCAGTCGGCAGATGCAACTCCTCCAGCGCAAGCAGCTTGCCGGCATGGAAGATGATGTTGGTATTCGCAACGCCGCCGTCGGTCAGGTTCGCCGGGGCATCCGGCAGCTTGCGGCCAAAGCCGCCGAACAACGCGCGGCCGGCATCGTGCTCGGCCAGCCATTTCGACGTGCGGATCCAGCGGTTGCGATGGCTGGCGCGCCCGTTCTCTAGATGAAAGGCGTGCAGCATGCCGTCGCCGACGAACCAGTGCGCGCCGGGCGACTCGAACTGCGGATCGGGGCCGTTGCGATAGAGCGTGCCGTTCAGCTCGCGCGGCAATTCACCGATGATTTTCAGGAAGGGCGCGTCGGCCTCGAACGGAATCGGACCGAGATTGTGGCGGCGTTCGGCAACGGCGTCCTGCTGCACGGCGTATCCTCCCTCATCTTTACATCGTAAAGATCAAATAGTCGTACGAGGAGTTCTGGTCAAGTGAAATCTTTACACTGTAAATATTGCGTCTTATAGCTGGCCTATGGGCAAGAGCGAAATCAGGACAGCAACCGCGCGCGGTGCGCGCACCCCAAAGAAGGCGAGCGCCCCGGCGCGCCTCGCGCGACGGACGGCGAGCGTCAAGGCCGAGGCGCCCTATCACCACGGCGCGCTGCGCGAGGCGCTGCTCCAGGCCGCCGAACGGGTGCTGGAGCGTGACGGGCTCGCCGGCCTGACATTGCGCGCCGTGGCGCGCGAGGCGGGCGTCTCGCATGCCGCGCCCACCCATCATTTCGGCGACCTCACCGGACTTCTCAGTGAGCTCGCGGCGGTTGGCTTCCGCCAGTTCAATGCGGCGATGGCGTCGTCCTCCGACTCCGCCACCACCCCGCTCGAGCGCGCGCTGGCGCGGCCGAAAGCCTATGTTGCCTATGCCCAGGCTCATCCCGGCATGTACGGCATCATGTTCCGCACCGAGCGCCTCGACTATTCCAGGCCGTCGCTGCACGAGGCCGCCGAGGCGTCCTTTGCCGGGCTCGCCAATGCCGTCGGCATGATGCGGCAGGAGCAGATCAGCGGCGACGCGCTGACGCTCCATCAGGGCGCCGCGATCGCGCGCGCGTGGTCGATGGTACATGGTTTTACCATGCTGCTGCTCGATGGGCGGCTGGAGGATATTCTGGGGCGCCTGCCCGAGGGCACGACTCCCGAACGACTGCTCGAGGCGATGCTGATGTCGCCCGTGACGGGGAAGCCGCCGGGCCCTTGATGGCTTGCCGCGAGCGCCTAGCGCATCGTCGCGAGCTCGACGGCTCGGCCGCGCGCGCCGACGATCTTCACCTCGTCCTTGCCGCAGGTAAAACTGCGGGCGAACTCGTCCGCGGCCTTGCGCGCGAGCTCATTGGCGTTCGGGTTGGCGATCGCGTCGACATAGGCGACGTGGCAGACGGGGCCGGGTGGCAGCCGGGTCGCTGGGCTTGCCGATCTGGCGGCAATCCTTCGAGGCCGTCGAGCTATATTGGCTGCCCACGGATTGGGCGTCGGCGCGGCCGAGACCGCTGCACATCAGCAACATGGCCAGGAGCAATATGGCCAAGGTTGCGGTGGTGATGCGGAACATGACGACGCCTTTAGTCGAGCGGGAACTCCGTACCATCAGACGTCTTGATTGTGGGCAAGGTTCAAACAGTGTCGACAGACACCTGACAGGGGCGCGGAATCGTTCTAGAAGAGCGGCTTCGCTTGGGCTCTTTCAGCCTTGTTCGCGTCCTCGTTTTTCGTGATCATGCCAGCCACCTCGTCCAACAAACCTTATCGCGTCGGCCGCTCGAAAACCGGGCTCGGCCTCTTCGCCACCAAGCCGATCAAGAAGGGCACCCGGATCATCCGTTATTACGGACCGATTCTGGACTCCCGGATTCCCGAGCACGACGACATCGAGAACAAATATTTGTTCGAGCTCAACGGCCGCTGGACCATTGACGGCTCGGTGCGCAAGAACCTCGCGCGCTACATCAACCATTCGTGCCGGCCCAACGCCGAATCCGACGTCCGGCCGCGCGAGCGCAAGGTCTTCATCCGCGCCATCAAGAACATCGAGCCGGGCGACGAGATCAATTACGACTACGGCACCGATTATTTCAAAGCCTACCTGAAGCCGATCGGCTGCAAGTGCGAATCTTGCGAGAAGAAGCGCAAGAAGCTGCGCGCGGAAGCGCGGGCCGAACGCGCCAAGGTGAAGGCGCGCGCGGAGCGTAAAGCGCAGAAGGCGGGGGCGAAGCCCGTCAAAAAGAAGAAGCTCAACGGCGTCGCTGTTGGCAAAGCCAACGGGCGCGCGCGGGCGTAGCCTGATTTCGAGCTTCTGGCACAACTGTCATGCTCCGCGAAAGCGGGGCATCCAGTACGCCGCGGCCTTTTCGTATGCGACGACTGCCTCTGGAATACTGGGTCGGGCGCGGAAGACCCGCGCCCACACCCAGAGTTGAGGCCGCACCCCCCGCCCCAAAACCCCCACCAGCGCACTCACCCAAAAATATGATATGCGAA
>NZ_JBVVPN010000003.1:0-115941 GCF_055811035.1 Bradyrhizobium sp. MI1.10 | reverse complement strand
GGTGGGGGTGGGGCGGGGCGGTGGGGGGGGGGGGGGGGCGCGTGCGCGGGGGGGGGTGGGGGGGGGGGCCCCCCCCCCCCGCGGCGGCCGGGGGGGGGCCCCCCCCCCCCCCCCCCACGACAGCGAGTGATGCGGCCTCACGCAGCCAGCATACTCCCGCTCCTGCGCAATCCCACATATTGCAGTTCGGCAAACACGCCGGTCGCGATCGCCTGCGCCACGACCATGAGCTCGCCGGCAAGATTCGGCGACACCGCGCCCGAGAGCAGCAGCGCGATGCTGCCGACCGTCCAGGCCGCGTTGCCGACCACGACTAGCAGCACCAGCGGCTTTGCCACGGAGCCGCGCGAGGCGAGCCAACCGACGAGCGCGGTGTAGGCGATCAGGAACAGGCCGGTCTCGCGCAGCAGCGCTTCGGGCAGGTTGAACAGCGACGCGAACGTGCTGGCGCCGAAAGTGAAACCGAGAGCGGCGACGCCGCTGAAGATCGCGTCGGCAAGAAGCGCGCGGCGAAGCAAGGTGGATGCGTCAATCATCGTGGTCTCCATGGTTGGGTTGGGCTCGAGGTGAAAGTCAGTGCAATCCGCGCCACCAGGCGCGGAGCAGGCGGGCGAGGCGGAACGGGCAAAGGCTCCTGCCGACGCCGTGCTCGAAGGCTGTGACCTGCGCGACGACATAGTCGCCGGTCGAATGCACCAGCGGCTCCGGCATGTTGAGGCCGCGCGCCAGCATCCGGGTTGCGAGTGCCATGGCCCAGGGAACAAGGTGGTCTGCGACGGTCCGGTAGAGCAGCAGTGCGATCATGGTCGTCTCCTGTTGCGACCCAAGATGCGCCGGCCCGAGGCCCAATTCGATTACCTCCGACGTAATGGAAGGGCCGAAATCTGCGTGCTAGGTTTTCGACCATGACCGCACATGCATCCACGGCACAGGCCGAACGCAGCCAGCCGGTCCATATCGGCGACCATCTGCGCGAATGGCGGCAGCGCCGCCGCATGAGCCAGCTCGATCTCGCCGGCGAGGCCGAAATCTCGGCGCGGCATTTGAGCTTCGTCGAGACTGGCCGTGCCGCACCCTCTCGCGACATGGTGCTCAGACTCGCCGAGCGCCTCGACGTGCCCTTGCGCGAACGCAACGTGCTGCTGGTCGCCGCCGGCTATGCCCCGGCCTTTCCGCAGCGCCCGCTGGAGGATCCCGCCTTGAAATCAGCCCGCCAGGCGATCGACCTCGTCCTTAGGGCGCATGAGCCCAATCCGGCGCTGGCTTATGACCGCCACTGGAATCTGGTCTCCGCCAACCGCATGCTGGCGCCGCTGCTCGCCGGCATTCCGCAGCGACTGCTCGGTCAGCCCTTCAACGTGCTGAGGCTTGCCTTCCATCCCGAGGCTCTGGCACCGCGCACGGTCAATCTCGCGGAATGGTGCGGGCATCTCCTGGAGCGGTTGCACCGGCAATGCGAGGCGACCGCCGATCCCGAGCTGATCAAGCTGTACAACGACCTGAAGAGCTATCCGATCCCGGCGCGTGCGGCGCCGCTGTCGAGCGACAATGTCGCGATCCCCTTCAAGCTGCGCCACGACGGGGAGATACTAAGTTTCTTCTCCACCACCATGGTGTTCGGTACGCCGGTCGACATCACGCTATCGGAGCTGGCTCTGGAAACCTTCTTCCCGGCCGACGAGCGCACTGCCGAGCGGCTCCGACAAATGGCAGCAGCCATGAGCTAGCGGCCTTGCCTCGGAATGGGTTCGGCTTATCTTTGGGCACAACCCGCAACGCCCGAAGGAGGCGCTCATGAGCACCCTAAAGCCGCTCCAGATTGACGTCGTCTCCGACGTGGTATGCCCCTGGTGCTATATCGGCAAGCACCGGATCGAGAGCGCGCTGGCGCTGGTGCCCGACGTTCCGGTCAAGCTCAATTTCCGTCCCTTCTTCCTCAATCCCTGGGTGCCGTCCGAGGGCATCAGCCGGGAGGAGTATCTCACCAAGAAGTTCGGCTCGGTCGAGGCCTATAAGGGCATTGCGGGACGCGTCGTTGCGGCCGCGGGCGAAGAGGGGCTCGTCTATCGGCCAGAGCTGGTCGCGCGTCAGCCCAACACCACCGACTGCCACCGCCTGATCCTCTGGGCCGAGGCGATCGGCAAGGCGCCCGAGATGAAGCAGCGCCTGATGGAGCTCTACTTCCGCGACGGCGGCGACCTCACCGATGTGAACGTGCTTGTGCAGGCGGCTGCCGATGTCGGCCTCGATCCCGACGACGTGCGCAAGCGCCTCGCCACCGACGAGGACGTCGCGCGCGTATCGGCGGACGCGCAGGAAGCCGCCGAGAAGGGCATCTCCGGCGTGCCGACCTACGTGTTCGCGCAAAAATACGCCGTCTCCGGTGCGCAGGATCCCAACATGCTCGCGCGCGCCATCCGCGAGGTCTCGGCGGAGATCAACGCCCAGGCGGCTGAGTAGGAGCTATCCTATTTACGAAGCAGGCGAACTGCGCGGCGCGCCGCCGCGTAGGCGATGCCGTGCGCCGCGAGCGCTCCGTGAACGAGCGCGACGATGGGGTCGTTCCGCAGCAACGGTATCAGCACGTCGCCGACGGCGAAACGCCCGCGCCAGATCGGGTTGATCATGGGGTGATCGGCGCTCGCGGTGGAATCCGCGCTGGCAATGGCCGGATCGGCGCAGAGGCGGCGGGTGAGCTCGAGCGTAAGCTGCACGCCCGGCGAATATCTTGCGAAGCGCTCGTCGATGCCGAGCTTGAAGAAGAAGGCGCGGTCCTGATGGCGCAGTACGATGCCGGCGGCCACCGGCATCGCGCCGGCGCGAAGGGTGACGATCTCGCATTGCGCGGTTTCTGCCAGCGCGGGAACGGCGCGGCGGATGAAGGTTGCATCGCCGGCATGCTGGACCAGCGCGGTTCCGCGCTTGCCCTTCCAGCCACTAGCTTCGAGCTGCAAAAATGTCTCGAGCGCCGGCCTGATCTCGTCGGGGCTGCGCGCGACGTCGAACACGGCCGCGCCGTGTTCTTCGAGACGATGGCGTTGGCGGCGTAGCTCCTTGAGCTTTTTGGTGCCGAGCGCGTCGCGAAGCAGCGTCTCACCGTCCTGGGTCGCGTCGAGGCTGGCGCGGATGTAGGAGTTGAGGAGGCGCGGCTTCAGGCCGTCGCGATTCAGAACCTGGTTGAGGGCGGTCATTGCCGCCCCATCGAGCGCGACATCGTTCAGCACGAGCGCATGCGCTCCGGCCGCGCGGGCCTGCTGCAACAGGCGCGCCGCTGCCTCGATCCGGGCATCGCGGTCGATCAGCGGGCTGCACAGCGTACCATAGGGATGCGCGCTCACCAGCGCGGGCAGGGGGATCTTCCATGCCCGCCAGAGCGAGATCACCGGCATCAGCCCGATCAGCCGCGATCCATCGCATGCGGAAAGCGCCGAGGCATCGGTGCGGCCGCGCGCGGTTGCGCTGACAGCGAGCTCCCAGCCCGGCAGGTAATATCCGTTCGGCTCGATCGCGCGCTGAGCGAGTGCGCGCCACTGGCTGGGTTCGATCGCCGTAAGCGGGACACGCGCGCGCGCCGCCGCGGCATGCTTTGCCGATGCCGGATTGATCGCAGCCTGGTGCGCGATATCGACCACGTCCCGTCGTCCCCGTTCAGGAGGCCATGCTTAGCGCAAAGATTGGAAAATACCGTTGGGACGCCGCTTCAATTCGAGTGGTAATATTAACGTCCCGTTGAGCATGCGGCCACGAGCCGCCGCATGGCGATTGCATAGGGTGGCAGAAGGCTGCCGGACGACCTCGGCCTGCATGGTTCGAGACGCCCGCTTGGGCGGGCTCCTCACCATGAGGGTCTGAAATCTCGCCGCAAACCGCGACCTCATCCTGAGGGCCCGCCCCAGGCGGGCGTCTCGAAGGATGGCCGCAAGCAAGCTTTCCGCCGCATCTTTCAGCTGCGATAGGCCTGGCATGCAGCGGGAGACAGCTGGCTATCGGTCACCCGGCACGAAATGGTCGCGCGCGCTTGCTCGTCCGCCGCCGGCAGTGTCGGTGATCCCGATGTCGATGTCGCGCGAGGTCTGCGGCAGCTGCGTCGGGCCGACCTGCACCGACAGCCGGACCTCGCGGGTCTGATCCTGCCCGACCTCGACGACGGGCTTGCCGTCAGCTGCAACCTCGATGCCGGCGACGCGAATTGTCGCGCCCGGCAGGCCGGAGACCTCGAGCGCAAACGACCGCTGCTCGCCCTTGTTGAGGATGCGCAGGGTGTAGTCGTTGCGGACGCCGCCACCGGCGAGCTGAACGAAGAGTGGATTGCGCTCGTGTAGCACGTTGACGTCCATCGTCGCACGCGTGGCGAGCGCGTAGAGCATGATGCCGCCAGCGATGGCAATGGCCGCGGTATAGATCAGGGTGCGCGCGCGGATGATGCGGTAAATCGGCGCCTTGCCCTCGCTCCGGCGCTGCATGTTGATGTCGGTATCGTAGCCGATCAGGCCGGCGGGCCGGCCGATCTCCCGCATCACGTTGTCGCAGGCGTCGATGCACAGGCCGCATTGGATGCAGCCGAGCTGGATGCCGTGCCGGATGTCGACGCCGGTCGGGCAGACATTGATGCACTGGTGGCAGTCGATGCAGTCGCCCGCGATGTCGCCATGGGTGCGGGCGACCTGCGCCTTCTTCACCGACATGCGTGGCTCGCCACGGTCGCGGCGATACGTGACGTTGAGCGCCCATTCGTCGGTCAGCGCCGCCTGGATGCGCGGCCAGGGACACATGTAGATGCACATCTGCTCGCGGGCGTGACCTGCAAAGGCGTAGGTCGTTGCGGTCAGGATGCCAATCCAGAGATAGGCGATGAACGGCGCCTGGACGGTGGCGAGCTCCTTCACCAGCGTCGGCGCGTCGGCGAAATAGAGCACCCAGGCGCCGCCGGTCCACCAGGCGATCATGATCCAGAGAAAGTGCTTGGTTGCGACCTTCCGGATGTGACCAAAGGTCCAGTAGCGCTTGTCGCCCAGCATGCGCTCGCGCCGGTCGCCCTCGACCCAGCGTTCCACTGCATAGAACAAATCGGTCCATAACGTCTGTGGGCACATGTAGCCGCACCAGATACGACCGGCCACCGCGTTCATCAGGAACAGCACCATGGCGGCAATGATGAGCAGGCCCGTGAAGTAATAGACCTCCTGCGGCCACAGTTCGATGAAGAAGAAATAGAACCGGCGATGCGGCAAGTCGACCAGGACAGCCTGGTTCGGCAGGCCGGGTCCGCGGTTCCAGCGAATGAAGGGCAGCAGATAATAGGTCCCGAGCGTGACGCAGAGGATCGCCCATTTGATGCGACGGAACGGCCCGTGGACCGATTGCGGGTAGACCTTCTTCCGCTTCTCGTAGAGCGGTCCCTCGATGATGGTGTCGTCGGTCATCCTGCGCTCCTCGCGTCTAGCGCAAGCGAGAGGCCTATCCGGGAGTGCAGAAGAGGCGGTACAGCGTCTCCAGCAACGCGCGGACTTCCTGGCTCGCGATACTGTAGTATATCGTCTGACCATCCCTTCTGGGTTTGACCAGGCTCAATGCGCGCATCTTGCCGAGATGCTGAGATAGTGCGGCCGACGACAGGCCCGCGATGTCGGCGAGTTCGCCGACCGACTTCTCGCCGTCCAGCATGTTGCAGAGGACCAGCAGTCGCTTCGGATTGCCCATGGCCGTGAGGAGGCGGGAAGCCTCCTCGGCCTTCTCCTCAAGCGCGACCAACTCTTGATTGCGGAGCTTGCGTTTCATGGCCGACATATATTAGTATATTCGAAAATACGAAAGAACTAAAGTAAAGGTATCCGCCCGCGCCGGGCGTGCTCGATCCGGAGGTCGCATGGTCTCGACATCATTTACGCCAATCGCCTCCCTTGTTGGCGGTGCGCTGATCGGCTTGTCTGCCGTTCTGCTGATGTGGGCGACGGGGCGGATCGCCGGCGTCAGCGGCATCGCGGCGCGGCTGTTTCCCCCTTACGAGGACCGCCAATTTCCTGGCCGGCTTGCCTTCATCGCAGGCCTCGTCGCCGCGCCCGTGCTCGTGCTGCTCGTCACCGGAAGCCTGCCGGCGCAGACAATCGAGGCGAATCCGGTCGTTTTGATTGTCGGCGGCTTGCTTACGGGCTTCGGTTCGGTCTGGGGCAGTGGCTGCACCTCCGGCCACGGCGTCTGCGGCCTGTCGCGGCTCTCGGCGCGCTCGCTGGTCGCGACCATGACCTTTATGGCGACCGGCATGGCGACGGTCCTCGTGATGCGGCACTGGAACTGATGGCGATGGCTATACCGGTTCAATTCTCGATCGGCGTGATTTTCGGCCTGGGCCTGATCGTCTCGGGCATGGCGAATCCGGCGAAGGTCCTGAACTTCCTCGACGTCGGCGGCATCCCGGCGGGGACGTGGGATGCGAGCCTTGCCTTCGTGATGGCCGGCGCGGTGGCCGTGACTTTCACCGGCTTCAAACGTGTCCTGAAGCTCGCGCGGCCCTACTTCGCCGAACGATTTTATCTTCCGAGGCGCAACGACATCGATCCCAGGATCATCGCAGGCCCCGCGATCTTCGGTGTGGGTTGGGGACTGGCGGGCTTCTGTCCGGGGCCGGCGCTGACCGCTCTCGGATTTGGCTCCGTGTCTGCCGTCATCTTCGTCGTTGCGATGAGTGCCGGCATGGCGCTCGCCCGCTTCGTCGCTCACCTGCCGTCATTGACGCGCTTCGTCACGCCGGCCGATCCGTTCGACACCTAGAGTAAACGCAGAGAGTAAGTCATGGACAAGAATTACCCCGAGATCACCCGCCAAATCTCCGCCAACATGCGCAAGCTGCGCAGCGACATTCCCGACACCATGAAGGGATTTTCCGCGCTTGCACAGGCCGCCACGCGCGACGGCGCGCTGGACAAGAAGACCAAGGAAATGATTGCGCTCGCGCTCGGCGTTGCCGCGCATTGCGATGGCTGCATCGGCTTCCATACCGAAGCCCTGGTCAAGCTCGGTGCAACGCGCGAGGAGGTCGAGGAGACGCTCGGCATGGCCGTCTACATGGGCGGCGGGCCGTCGCTGATGTATGCCGCGGATGCGATCGCGGCCTACGAGCAGTTCCAGCAGCAGACAGTTGCTGCCTGACGTCTGCGACACGAATCGCATGGGCGGGACCGGACGAGTTGTCTCGTTCGGTCCCGCCTGTCATGTCATCATTGATTACCAGCGGTCCCCGCCGACACCGACGCCAACACTGACGCCGGGCGCGCGGATACCGACGCCGCCGCGCGGACCATCGTCCCAGTCGCGATAGGTGCGGCGCTCATAGTAGCGGTCGCGCGGCATGGTCGCATAGGAGTCGCGCACGATCACGCGCGAGCCGCCGCGGGTGCGATAGCAATTGCCGGAATCGTCGCAGACCAGCCGCACTTGCTGGACGAGATCGGGGCTGGTGTATTCGCTGGTCGTATAGACGTCGGCGGCCTTCGCGCCGCTCACCGCTGCCAAGGCTCCGACACCAGCCAGCAATGCAATCGTGAATGTCCTCATCATGTCCTCCTCGAAACTGCCCTCGGCGGTAACAAGAAGGGGAGGCCATGATCGTTCCGGCAAAATTACAGGTTTTTCCCGGAACCGGATCGGATGTCGGCTTGATCTGCTTCCTAGATCGGCTCGTAGCTTTCCGACCCGCAGATGTCGTCCGCTTCGGCGCGGCGGCGATCGACCACCTTTCCGCCCGATATGGTCACGATGTAGGTCTGTGGCCCGAGCGGCGATCCGGTCGCCGAGGTGAGCTGGGCGCGGACGCAAGCTGTCCAGCCCGGTCCCCGCACCTCACGATGGGGTGAGGCGACATGCACCTCACGCGGATAGGCCGTGCTGAGGAAGACGAATTCGATCTGCTCGCGCACGACGCGTTTGACGTCGGGGGCCGCTTCGGGCGGCGGCTGCTCGGCCTCCTTCATGCGCATGAACTCGGGCACCGGTGCGCGGCTGTCGGCAAAGCCGCAGGCCCCGAGCGCGAGCGCGCTGGCCAGCAGCGCGGCGTGAGCAATAATCCGTAACATCCGTGAAGGTCCCCTGCGGGCCAAAATATAGGCACGAATGCGATCCGACGAAGACCCGGCCAATCAAGATTTGCTGAAGCCAGGATTTCTTGAAGCCAAGATTTCCTGGAGCAAGATTCCTGGAGCAAGATTTCCTGGAGCCAGAATTTCCTGAAGCCCTGGACCCCGCGGCATTGGCTATTCCATAATTGCCGGCTAGTTTGTACCCCAGACGAGGGGGATTGCGCCCATGAGGATTTTGGTCATAGCGGCCGCCGTGCTGGCGCTGGCGGTTGCCTCCGCGCAGGCGCAGATGGGCGGCGGCAGGCGTCAGCCTAACGAGGGCGGCCAGAAGGCGGACAACAAGCCCAAGGTCGACGAGAAGGCCTACAAGGCCGCGCTCGAGCGCATTCCCGAATCCAAGGAGAAGTACGACCCTTGGAGCGGGGCGCGTCCGCCTGAACCCGCCAAGAAGCCGAAATAGGTGAGGCGGGCGCTGGCGACCCGCCCCCGGTATTTGGCAGCTCTCATCACGCTCCTCTTGTTTTCGGCGCGGCCAGGCCTCGCCTGGGAGAGCTGGGGTGGCGATCCCGGTGGCTCGCGCTTCTCGCCATTGCGAGAGATCACGCCCGACAATGTCGGCAACCTGGTTCGGGCCTTCGAATTCCAGACGGGCGATCTCGCGGCGCGGCCGCCCGGAGTGATGCGGCGAACCAAATTCCAGGCGACGCCGCTGTTCGTCGAGGACAGCCTGGTCTTCTGCTCGCCTTTCAACGAGGTGATTGCGCTCGATCCCGGCACGGGCGCGCAGAAATGGCGCTACGATCCGAAGATCGCAATCAACCAGCGTCCCGCCAACCGCTACGTCTGCCGCGGCGTCACCTACTGGATCGACGATGAGGCGCCTGCGGATGCCGCATGTCGATCGCGTATCTTCATGGGCACGAACGATGTTCGCCTGATCGCGCTCGATGCGAAGACGGGTATCCCCTGTGGCGGATTCGGGGAGGGCGGTGAGGTCAGGCCCGATATCGGCATGAAGCTGGAATGGCCCGGCGAATTCCAGATCACCTCGCCGCCGGCGGTCGGCCGCGGCGTCGTCGTGGTCGGCTCCGCGATCGGCGACAACCGCCGCGTCGACGCGCCGAGCGGTGTGGTGCGCGCGTTCGATGCGCGTAGCGGTCAGCCGCGCTGGACGTTCGAGCCGCTCAAGCGCGACGGCATCGAAGCCGGTCACGCCAATGTCTGGGCGCCGATGTCGGTCGACGCGGCGCGCGGACTGGTATTCCTGCCGACGTCCTCGCCGTCGCCGGATTTTTGGGGCGGCAAGCGGCCGGGCAACAACGAGCATGCCAATTCGGTGGTCGCGCTGCGCATTGAGACCGGCGAACTCGTATGGGCATTCCAGACCGTGCATCACGACGTCTGGGATTACGATCTTCCGGCGCAACCGACGCTCACGCGCATCGACACCGGCGAAGGTCAGCGCGATGTCGTGATCCAGCCGACCAAGCAGGGCTTTGTCTTTGTGCTCGATCGCGATACCGGCAAGCCGGTGTGGCCGGTCGAGGAGCGCAGCGTTCCGCAGGGGGCCGCGGAAGGTGAACGGCTGTCGCCCACGCAGCCATTCCCGACGCATGTGCCACCGCTGATGTCGCAAAAAATCTCGACTGAGGATGCGCTCTCGCTCGTTCCTGGCCTGCGCCGCTCAGCTTGCGAGACGCAGTTTGCGGAGGCACGCAACGAGGGCCTGTACACGCCACCCTCAACGCAAGGCACGCTGGAGTTTCCCTTCACCGGCGGCGGCGTCAACTGGGGCAGCGCAGCCTTCGATCCCGTCAACCAGGTCCTCTATGCCAACACCAGCCGGGCCGTTCATCTCATCAAGCTGATTCCGCGGGCGGAGGCGGCCGGATTCGATCCTCCGCCCGGTCATGATTTCGGCCAGCAGAATGGTGCGCCGTTTGCGATGTCGCGTGCGGTGGCAATGTCGCCGCTCGGGTTTCTTTGCAACAAGCCGCCCTGGGGCGAGATGGTCGCGGTCGATCTGAAGGCGGGCAAGATCCTCTGGCGTTCGACGGTCGGCACCACCGAGGATCTCGCCCCGCTCGGCGTGCCGCTGCCGTGGGGTGCGCCGCTCGTCAACGGGCTCGCTGTCACGGCAGGCGGGCTCGTCTTCACCGGAGCGATGGACGCCTATTTGCGCGCCTTCGACGCGCGCAGCGGCAGTGAGCTGTGGCAGGGTCGGCTGCCCGTGCCAGGCGTCGCCAATCCGATGACCTATTTCTGGAAGGGAGAGCAGTATGTCGCGATCGGCGCCGGCGGCCACTCCGAGGCAGGCACCTCGATCGGCGACAGCATCGTTGCGTTTCGCCTGGCACTGCCCGGCGAGGGGCCGTCGTTATGGTCGCGTACCATCGATCGTCCCGGTGGGCGATTTTTTGCGGCATCATCGGCGATCGCGCTCGCGATTATCGCGCTCGTGGTTGCAGGCCTGCGCTGGCGGCGCCGAGGTCGTATCGCGCGAACATGACGCAGCATCGCGCGCGATGCGAACGATCATTCACATCATATGCACTACTGCACGAAAGCGAGGCCGATGCGCCTCTCGCTGCGCCAATTACGTTGAACTAAATTCAATCCTGGCGCTACTTGCACAGCGCTTCAGATTTCGTTTACGACGTCGAACCGGAAGTCACTCCGCCGATTTTCCCCCAAGCCGTTCCTTTGTGGCGCTACGCGCCGATGGAGATATTGATGAAGACCACGTTTTCGCTTCTGTTCGCCGCAGCGCTCTCGCTGTCGTCCATGCCCGCCCACGCCACCAAGCTCGATCTCGCGACCATGAGCTGCAAGCAGTTCTTGGAGAGCGGCGACGACACCATCAAGATGGTGCTGACCTGGATGGACGGCTGGTACAAGGGCGACGAAGAGAACGCGATCATCGACACCGACGTGTTCGTCGAGAACGCCAAGCAGTTCGGCAGCTATTGCGGAAAAAATCCGAACGTCAGCATCGTCACGGCGGCTGACGAAGTGCTCGGCAAGTAACGTCTCCCGCGTGACGGCGCGAAGCGCGATCGCGCTTCCTGTCTCGACATGACGCCATCGAGAGCCGCGGTGCGCTTTGCGCTCACGCGGCTTTCCTCTTTTCGGCTGATACTCACCCCGGCAGCATCGCGAACGCGCTCGACACCATCGCCACCGGCTTGTTGTCGGTGGCCGAGAGCAGCGTGACCCGGCCAAAGCTCATGCTGCGTCCGAGCCGCACCACGCGGGCGTCGGCCAGCACGTCCGACGAGGAGACCGCGCGCATGAAATGCGTGGTCTGGTCGACCGTCGTCATCGGTCGATAGCCGCGGTTGGCGGCGAGGTTCGCGATCACCATCGCGGTGTCGGCGAGCGCCATCAGCGCTTGGCCGCAGACCACGCCGCCGTTGCGGCACAGGCGCTCCGAGAACGGCATGCGCAGGAGCGCTGCCGGCTGCCAGTCCGGCACGTCCGGCGGCGGCAGGTGCTCGATGCGCTCGACCGACAGGTTGAGATCCTGGACCCAGGGCGCAAAGACCTCGCCGAGGATGCGTCGGGCCTCAGTGATGCCGAACTCGGCTTCTGGCTGCGATGGCATTGCTGTCGTTCCCTCCGTATTGTCGGATGTTCGGCAATCCGAGCAGACCGGCGCGGCAAAGTCACCCGGCCTGCCGCGGGTCCCGGTCGGCTTGAAAATGCCTGACTTCGCCCGGTATGATGCCACGGAGTGGGTATGGGGTGGGTGATGTTGCGTCGGTATGTCCTCGTGTTTTGTCTGGCCGGGCTCGGCCTGTTGCTGAACGGGTGCACCAAGTGCGGCCCGATCTGGGACGACTGGCTCCACGCGCCGAAATCGTGCAAATCGGACCGGCTCTAGCGGGCCGAGCGGCCCCTGCGGTTGTGACAGGGGCGACAAGGCGCGGGCGACCCGCGCCGCATGGATGATCAAGGAGCCAATGATGAAGCTTTTCCGTATGGCCGCGGTGCTGGCTGTTCTGGCGGGACCGACCGTGCTGGCGGGACCGGTCTATGCGCAAATGCCCAATCTCAATTTGCTGCAGGAGGGGCCTGGCAAGACCCCCGAGGAGAAGGCCGCGGAAGCCGAGCGCGACAAGGCCTACAAGGAAACGCTGAAGAAGATTCCGGATTCCAAGGCTTCCAACGATCCCTGGGGCGGCATGCGCTCCGATCCGCCGAAGCAGGCGGCGGCGCCAAAGGCGTCGGCCGCGACCGGTGCGCCGAAGAAGAAGTCCGGCACGTCTGCCAATTGACCATCTGCCCGATCGGAGGCGGTTGATGCCTCCGGCCGGGACTCCTCTTCGGTCGGCCTGCTTCCTACATTGCGCGAGAGCGTATTGCCTAAAGGAGGCGGAACATGGCCGATCGTCCGCGGGATCTCGCCGAGCGGATGGCGCGCCGGCGCACGATGGGCGGCAAGCCCGGCGCGACGGCCGGCGACGGCTATCTGCGCGAGACCTTCACGCTGCCGCGCGCGGCGGCGCGGGAGAGGGCGCAGGCCTTCTTCGCCCGCTATCCCAAGGCCGGCTATATGAGCGCGGTCGAGACTTGGCGCGAGCTGCCCGGCGGCGACATCGAATTCACCATGCGACGGCTGCCCAGCGCGGATTAGGGCCGGCCCCTATTCGAAGGTCTCGGATGTGATGCGGATCCGGAACACGGGCTCCTTGGCCTCGTCCAGCAGCTCCATGTTCCATTCGGAATTTTCCTGGAGCTTGCGGGCGATGCCGGCGGCCATGTCGGCGCAGACGCTGGTCATCTCCTTCCAGGCCAAATCGCGATCGGCAAATTCCGACGCCTGGTCGGCGCAGCCGGAATAGCGGCCGTTCCGGATGCGAAAGAAGTAGAGCGGCATGGTTCGTACCGATCGCGCCTGATGGCTCCGTCCCCACGGCCAAATTCGCGGGCAGTCCAATCCCAAACCATCGGCAGATCAATTCCGGGCGGCTACGGAATAGCCCCATGGACGCGGCTGCGCCCCTGCAAGCCATGCTGCCGACGATCTCGGTCCGGCCGCTCAGGTCGCGTTGCGCCCGATCGCCTTCAGCTCCCGATCGATGCGCAGCTGCACCCGCCGGATCGCCAACAGATCGATCTTGGTCTCGGTCCTGCCGGTCTTGATCTGCTCGCCGATCCGGAACTGCCACTGCCAGATGCCGGGAAGTGCCGTCTTGGCGACGGTGAACTCGATGCCCCTGTGATTCATGGCCTTCTCCCACGATTCACTCCCAACCCTGAGAACATGCCGGGCGGCATAATATTCCAGGGAAAGCCAAATCTGTCGGTAAGCCCCGGATAGCGCATGGCTATCCCGCAAACGCACGCGCTGCCGCCCAGCGGCGGCGCGAGGCCTCTCCGTGGTTCTCCGGCCAAGAACAGAGTTCCTGGGATGGGTCAGGGCGCCTTCCCGAACGCGGCGGCATGTGCCTTGCTTGGCCCGATGACGGTCAGCAACATGGGCGCGTCATGCCGGGCATTCCCCGCCGCTATTCTCATTTCGTGTTCGGAATCATCCAGTCCGGACTGACCTCGCTGATCGCCGCGGGCATCGCCAGCCTTCCCGCAGGGAACGCGCTGGACTTCCTGGCGCACTGGCTGGTGTCGTGGCTGATCGCATGGGCGGCGATGCTGCCGATCGTGCTGCTCGCAGCGCCGGCGATCCGCGCCTTCTCGCTGCGCCTGACGCAGGAGGAGGGCGGCTCGCAAACCGGCCGGCCGGCATGAAAATCAGCATGAAAAAACCCCGCTTGGAAGAGCCAAGCGGGGAGAAGGTTATTGGAGGCTGAGGTGCTGGGCTGCAACACCATAGCCAGGCGACTCTAGCCGGCTCAGCTTACGACAGCCTGACAAGGCCCGGCGATGACAGCGAAAGCCGGAGCTCGGGGGCCGCAGACTGGCCCCGCACCGGTCCCAATTTCGACATCCGTTCGCACAACTCAGGACACAACCGCAGGCGAGATTTCGCAGCGACGGTGCTGCCATGGGGGAAACGTGGCGCACCGGCAACGGGGTGGCATCATGGACAACGTAGAGCGGTCATTCGCCGCCGCGACGGCGGCTGGCTTCGTAGTGCTGGTGATCGGCATCGGATTGCTGGTTCTGCTGTAGGCGGGGTTGGGTGCCGGGAGACGGCTCCGGGGTGGAAAGGCCCATGCGCGCCTTTCAAAAACGCGAAAACAACCCCATGCACAGTAGCCCGCCCACAAATTCCGTCGTGCCATCAATGGCTTACTGGTAGTATTTAGATACCATATGGGCACGGACTCGCCTCCATGGCCGTCCGAATCCCGATTCCCGTGCCGATTCCCTGAGATCAAAGGGCGCTGCTCCGGGATCGTCGCCAGCGCGTTGCCGCTGGCAAACACCGACGCCTGCCGAGTCGGCAAGCGGGTCTCGGTCAGCTCCTAAGCGCTCGTCCTCGCGGCCTAATGAACCTTGATCGCGTCCAGCGGCAAATGGAGCTCGGCGGCACGCTCTTCGCGATCCTTCTTGCGGAACTCATTCTCCTTGCGCTCGAACTTGATCATCTCCTCCCGCGCCGCCTCCAGCAGCGGATTGCGCCGGTTCGTATCGTGATGCGTGTTATTCGTCATGACTGAGGTCCCCAGAGTTGCGGTCCCGTCCAAGAGTCCGATGCAAGACTCCCATGCAAGAGTCCCATCCCAGAGAAGGCCGCAGACCGCGAAAAGGTTCGGTGCCGCAGGATTACGGAATTCTGACGGCGCGCAGGGCATCCGTCTTTGATGCGCGTCAGGCCAGCACCAAAATCCGCAAAAGAACATATTGCGAACCTAGAACAAATAGAGTACATTGATTTTATCGCCGCGCCGCCCCGCCAGCCGTTTGTCCCTCTAGCGAATCCTCGCCATAAGGAGCACGACCCAATGTCCACCACTGCCCTGCGTATCGTCGAAGGATCTTCCATGGACAAGAGTAAAGCTCTGGCCGCCGCGCTCTCCCAGATCGAGCGGCAGTTCGGCAAGGGCTCGGTGATGAAGCTCGGCAAGAACGACCGCTCGATGGATGTCGAGGCGGTCTCTTCGGGCTCGTTGGGGCTCGATATCGCGCTCGGGATCGGGGGCCTGCCGAAGGGGCGCGTCGTGGAGATCTACGGGCCGGAATCCTCGGGCAAGACCACGCTGGCGCTGCACACGGTGGCGGAAGGGCAGAAGAAGGGCGGCATCTGCGCCTTCATCGACGCCGAGCACGCGCTCGACCCGGTCTATGCGCGCAAGCTGGGTGTCAATATCGACGAGCTCCTGATCTCGCAGCCGGACACCGGCGAGCAGGCGCTGGAAATCTGCGACACGCTGGTGCGCTCCGGCGCGGTCGACGTGCTGGTGATCGATTCGGTCGCGGCCCTGGTGCCGAAGGCCGAGCTCGAGGGCGAGATGGGCGATGCTCTGCCGGGTCTGCAGGCTCGTCTGATGAGCCAGGCGCTGCGCAAGCTGACGGCGTCCATCAACAAGTCCAATACCATGGTGATCTTCATCAACCAGATCCGCATGAAGATCGGTGTGATGTACGGCTCGCCGGAAACCACCACCGGCGGCAACGCCCTGAAATTCTATGCCTCGGTTCGCCTCGACATCCGCCGCATCGGCGCGATCAAGGAGCGCGACGAAGTGGTCGGCAACACCACCCGCGTCAAGGTCGTCAAGAACAAGCTGGCGCCGCCGTTCAAGCAGGTCGAGTTCGACATCATGTACGGCGAGGGCGTTTCCAAGATGGGCGAGATCCTCGATCTCGGCGTCAAGGCCGGCATCGTCGAGAAATCCGGCGCATGGTTCTCCTATGACAGCCAGCGTCTTGGCCAGGGTCGCGAGAATTCGAAGGCGTTTCTGAAGGCCAACCCCGACATCACCGCCAAGATCGAGACCTCGATCCGCCAGAACTCCGGCCTGATCGCCGAACAGATTCTCGCCGGCAGCCCCGAGCGTGACGCCGACGGCGAGGAGCCGGGCGACGAGTAAGCTTCAACAGTAAAGTTTTTCGCGAGGAGCGGGCGCTGAGGACGTTGAGTTGCCGACGTCTTCGGCGCCTGTTTCGTTTGGGTTTGGTCGTGCTCGGGGGGCGCGATGAAGCGTCTGATCTTGACCAGTTCGTCCGGAAGCGAGCTCGCACGATCGGGGTTGGCGGAGCTTGTCATCTCATCCTCGTTTCACTTTGAGTGGGGACCTCTGCCCTCGCCCGAGAAGCTCGTAGCCTATTTCGCGGCGCGTTCGGCGAATCTCGGGCCCGGTGATCATTGGTCTGATTGGGCCATCCGGTGGCCCAAGAGCATCAAGGACCGCAAAGACTTGTCCCTTGCGGACTTCTGCGAGCAATATGACGTGGTTGAACTTTGGTTCGATCCAGCTCCCCGGGATCAATTGCAGCTCGTCTGCCTGCTGGACCACCTCAGCTCCTGCTCCTCGCTGGTGCCAAAGCTTAGACTTCGACTCGTCTCATCCGAGCTGACGACAGCACACGGTGAGGATCTCGCTGCATCCGAGCCGCACATTCATGTCGTGCCTATTAGGGCCCAGGAATTCGAGACTGCCCGGTTGGCGTGGTCGGCCTACCGCGCGATGACCCCTGAGGCGTGCGTCGATCTCCTTCACCAAGATCTCAGTGCATTGCTGATGCTGCGCCCGGCCTTGCTCGATCTCTTGGCAGAACTCCCGTCGCCTTCGACCGGACTCGGTGCGACCGAGATGCGGTTCTTGGAGATGCTTGCCAGAGGGTTTGCGAACACGGGTTCGTTGTTTCACCTGCGCTCGCATCGGCGCACGTTCGTGTTTGGAGAGACTGAGTTGGGTCGGTTGCTCGACGGGCTCGCGCTCGGCCCCAGGCCCGCAGTGGCCGGATTGGACGACGAACTGCGGACAATCGATCGCGAGAATCACAGGGATCGCCACGCCGCATATGTACGCAGCCGACTGTCACTGACGGAGTTCGGGGAGGCTGTCCTGGCCCACCAGGAGGATTTCAGTCGCCACAATCCGATCGACCGCTGGTGGGGCGGCACGCATCTGACCAATGATCGGCTGTGGCGTTACGGCCATGTTTGACGAAACCTTGAGGCTGCGAGCATGACACGGCTCGTTATCACGACTGACTCGTCCATCGCCGGCGCCATTCAACGGGCGGGCTTTGCCGACCTCGTGATTGCGATCGAGCGCCGAATGGTCTGGGGACCGTGGGCCTTAGATAAATAAAATCGTCTGCCGTAGGCTGTAGGATGGGTAGAGCGAAGCGAAACCCATCGCACTTTCCATCCTTAGAACGGAATGCAGTGATGGGTTTCGCTGCGCTCTACCCATCCTACGCAGCGTCTTACTCCGCCGCCTCCGCGTAATCGCTCACCGGCGGGCATGAGCACACCAGATTGCGGTCGCCATAGACATTGTCGACGCGCCCGACCGGGGACCAGTATTTGTCGTTGCGCGAGGTGCCCGCGGGGAAGCAGCCTTCGGCGCGGGTGTAGGCGCGCTTCCAATCGTCGTCAGCGATGTCGTGCACGGTGTGCGGGGCGTGACGGAGCGGCGAGGCCTCGATCTTGAAGCGGCCGCCTTCGACCTCGGCGATTTCCTTGCGGATCGCGATCATGGCATCGCAGAAGCGATCGAGCTCCGCCTTGGATTCCGATTCGGTCGGCTCGATCATCAGCGTGCCCGGCACCGGGAAGCTCATGGTCGGCGCGTGGAAGCCGTAGTCGATCAGGCGCTTTGCGATGTCGTCGACGGTGACGCCTGAGGTCGTCTTCAGCGCGCGGGGATCGACGATGCACTCATGCGCGACGCGGCCCTTTTCGTTCCTGTAGAGAACCGGGAAGTGCGCATCGAGCCTTGCTGCGACGTAGTTGGCGTTGAGGATCGCGATCTCGGTGGCGCGCTTGAGGCCTTCGCCGCCCATCATCAGGATGTAGATGTAGGAGATGGTCAGGATCGAGGCTGAGCCGAACGGCGCTGCCGAGACTGGGCCGACCGGCGCATCCCCGTTCGCCGCTGGATGCCCCGGCAGGAACGGGGCGAGGTGCGCCTTGACGCCGATCGGGCCCATGCCCGGGCCGCCGCCGCCATGCGGGATGCAGAAGGTCTTGTGCAGGTTGAGATGGCTGACATCGGCGCCGTAATCGCCGGGCCTGCTCAGGCCGACCTGCGCGTTGAGGTTGGCGCCGTCGAGATAAACCTGCCCGCCATGGCCATGCACGATGTCGCAGATCTCGCGGATATGTTCCTCGAACACGCCATGGGTCGAGGGATAGGTGATCATGACGGCGGCGAGGTCGTTCGAATGCTTCTCGGCCTTGGCGCGGAGATCGTTGACGTCGACGTCGCCGTTCTTCTCGCATGCGACCACCACCACGTCCATGCCGACCATCGCGGCCGAGGCCGGGTTGGTGCCGTGGGCGGAGGAGGGGATCAGGCAGATCTTGCGATGCGTCTCGCCACGCGCCGCGTGATAGCCGCGGATGGCCAAAAGCCCGGCATATTCGCCTTGCGCGCCCGAATTCGGCTGCAGCGAGATCGCGTCATAGCCGGTGATGTCGCACAGCCACTTCTCCAGGCGCGCGAACAGCGCGTGGTAGCCCTTGGCCTGCTCGCGCGGGGCGAAGGGATGCAACGAGCCGAACTCGGGCCAAGTCAGCGGCATCATCTCGGTGGTCGCGTTCAGCTTCATGGTGCACGAGCCGAGCGGGATCATCGCGCGGTCGAGCGCGAGGTCGCGATCGCTGAGCTTGCGCATGTAGCGCAGCATCTCGGTCTCCGAGCGATGCGCATGGAAGACGGGGTGGGTGAGGAAGGAGGTCGCGCGCTTGAGCGCCTCCGGCAGCGCCTCACGCGTGGTCGCGTCGATCTCGGCGTAGGCAAGCTGGCCGCCGAAGGCGCGCCAGACCGCTTCCACCGTCGCGGGCGTGGTGGTCTCGTCCAGCGCGATGCGCAAGCTGTCGTCGCCGACACCGAGATTGATTTTCTCGGCCGCCGCGCGCGCGACGATCTCGGCACGCTTCGCGCCTGTAACCACGCTGAGCGTGTCGAAGAAGCTGTCGGACTGCAGCGCAAAGCCGAGCTTGCGCAGGCCCGCGGCGAGCACCGCCGTGCGGCGATGCACATTGCGCGCGATCTGCGTCAGGCCTTCGGGGCCGTGATAGACCGCATACATCGAGGCGATCACGGCGAGCAGCACCTGCGCGGTGCAGATGTTGGAGGTCGCCTTCTCGCGGCGGATGTGCTGCTCACGGGTCTGCAGTGCGAGGCGATAGGCAGGCATCCCGCGCGAGTCCACGGAGAGGCCGACGATGCGGCCGGGCAGCGAACGCTTCAGCGCATCGCGCACCGCCATATAGGCCGCGTGCGGCCCGCCATACCCCATCGGCACGCCAAAACGTTGCGCCGAGCCGATGGCGATGTCGGCG
This sequence comes from Bradyrhizobium sp. MI1.10, assembly GCF_055811035.1. NCBI lineage: Bacteria > Pseudomonadati > Pseudomonadota > Alphaproteobacteria > Hyphomicrobiales > Nitrobacteraceae > Bradyrhizobium > Bradyrhizobium sp. MI1.10. The sequence goes on along the minus strand of NZ_JBVVPN010000003.1, from coordinate 96,444 downwards.
CCGAGCTCGCCGGGCGAGGCGAGCACTGTCAGCGCCAGCAGATCGGCAGCGATGATCGCAAGCGCGCCCTTGGCCTTCAGGCTGGCGATCGCGGGCCTGAGGTCGCGCACAGCGCCTGACGAGCCCGGGTATTGCAGCAGCGCGCCAAGCACGTCCGTCTTGTCGAGATCGGTGAGGGGATCACCGACGACCAGGGTCCAGCCCAGCGGCTCCGCGCGGGTGCGCATCACGGCGAGTGTCTGCGGATGCACGTCCTTGTCGACGAAAAAGGCCTTTGCTTCGACCCGCGAGTGCCGCTCCGCGAGCGCCATCGCTTCGGCGGCCGCGGTGGCTTCGTCGAGCAGCGAGGCGTTCGCGACGTCGAGCCCGGTGAGGTCGCAGATCATGGTCTGGAAGTTGAGCAGCGCCTCGAGCCGGCCCTGGCTGATCTCGGGCTGGTAGGGCGTGTACGCCGTGTACCAGGCCGGGTTCTCCAAGATGTTGCGCTGGATCACCGCAGGCAAGATCGTGCCGGAATAGCCCTGGCCAATCAACGAAGTGAAGACCTGGTTCTGGGCGGCGAGTTCGGCCATATGCGCGATCGCCTCGGTCTCGCTGAGCGGCTTGCCGAGATCGAGTGGGGCGGCCTGCCGGATCGAAGCGGGAAGCGTCTGCGCCATCAGCGCATCGACGCTGTTCGCGCCGACGGCCTCGAGCATCGCGGTGACGTCGCGCGTGGAGGGGCCGATGTGGCGGCGAACGAAGCTGCTGGTGTCGCCGTTGGATTTGCGGTGTGCGGTCATCATGGGTCCTCGCTTCAGATGTTCTTGTCGCCGTCATACCCCGCCTAGTGCGCACTTGCGCACGGGGGCGGGGCATCCAGTAAACGCAGCCGCTTCGGCTAGGGCCGATGGGCCGCGGCGTACTGGATCGTCCGCCTTCGCGGACGATGACACCGAATATGAGGTCAGAGTTCGCATCATCTCACGCCGTGTGGGCCTTGTACGCCGCTTCGTCCATTAGACCGCCGAGCTCGCTCTTGTCGGCCATCTTGATCTTGAAGAACCACGCCTTGCCCTGCGCGTCCGAGTTTACCAGCGCCGGCTCGCTCGCGAGCTCGGGGTTGGTCTCGAGCACCTCACCGCTAACAGGCGCGTAGACGTCCGATGCGGCCTTGACGGACTCCACGACGGCGGCGGGTTCGGCCTTCTTCAGCGTGCGGCCGAGCTTGGGCAATTCGATGAACACGACGTCGCCGAGCTGCGATTGCGCGTAGTCGGTGATGCCGACGGTGGCGACATCGCCGTCGATCGCGAGCCATTCGTGGTCGGTGGTGTACAGCGTCATGGTCATTTTCTCAGTCCTCAGCGTTTGTAGGTGTTTTTCACGAAGGGCATGGCGGCGATTTGCACGGCCAGGCGTTGGCCGCGCACCTCGGCGAAGAGTTTTGTGTCGAGCGCGCTCAGGCTCGTGGGCACATAGCCCATCGCGACCGGCGCATTCAGGCTCGGGCCGAAGCCGCCCGAGGTGACCTTTCCGATCGGCTCGCTGGAGGTTGCGTCCGCAAACAGCAGCGCGCCCTCGCGCACCGGCGCGCGGCCCTCGGTGCGCAGGCCGACACGGCGGCGGGATGCGCCGTGATCGAAATGAGCGAGAATCTTTTCCGCGCCGGGGAAGCCGCCGGCACGCGCGCCGCCGGTGCGGCGACTCTTCTGCACCGACCATTCCAGTGCGGCCTCGACCGGCGTGGTCGCGGTATCGATGTCGTGGCCGTAAAGACAAAGCCCGCCTTCGAGCCGCAGGCTGTCACGGGCGCCGAGCCCGATCGGCATGACGTCCGGATTGTCCAGCAGGGCCCTGGCGAGCCGCTCGGCGCCGCCGGCAGGAACCGAAATCTCGAATCCGTCTTCGCCGGTATAGCCGGAGCGCGAGACGAAGCAGTCGAGGCCGGCGACCTTGTGCGGGCCCGAATCCATGAACTTCATGGCGGGCGCCTCTGCACATAATTTCGCCAGCACGGATTCCGCCTTCGGCCCTTGCAGCGCGATCAGCGCGCGGTCGGCCAGCGAATCGATGACGCAGGCGTCGGACAGATTCGCGCGCAGATGCGCCTCGTCCTCGGCCTTGCAGGCGGCGTTGACGACCAGGAACAGGTGATCGCCGAAATTGGCGACCATCAGATCGTCCAGAATCCCGCCCTCGGCATTGGTGAACTGGGCGTAGCGCTGCCGGCCCGGCGCGATCGCCAAAATATCCTGCGGCACCAGCCGTTCCAGCGCGCGGGCGGCGTCCTCGACCTTGCCCGATCTCGGCCTGAGTGCGATCTGGCCCATGTGAGAGACGTCGAACAGGCCGGCTGCGTTGCGGGTATGAAGGTGCTCTTTCAGGACTCCGGCCGGATATTGCACCGGCATGTCATAGCCCGCGAACGGCACCATCTTGCCGCCGAGCGAGACATGCAGGTCGTAAAGAGGGGTGCGTTTCAGGGAGTCTTCGTCGTCACGCGCAAGCATCGGGGGGCCCTCGGCGGTTCCCCGGGAACGATTTCCCGTGGACACCAGTCGAAGCCCCATCTGTCGCTGTGCCTGAGAGTATTATCCCGTCGGCGGACGCCATCCGGGTTAAGCCGGTCGGCGCCTCTTTCCAGATGCTGTCAAAGCCACGCGGTCCTTTTGCCTGAGAGTTTCCGGGGCGGTTGCTCCTTCGGCGCCGGCACCAGGTGCCGGTCTCTCCCGACGTGGCCGTACGATACAGATAGGTAAAGACCACAGGCCGGCCAAGCCTGTCAACGCGGCATCGGCGGCTTTCCAACGGGATTGCGCATCTGCGGCAACGCCTTGATCTGTCTGCACAGTTTCTGGACAGCGAAGCTGGCCTTGTCTAAAAGCGCTTTGACCCGCAGATATCAGCCTAAACTCGCGGTTTGGATGGCTGGAAGGCGGGTACAAGCACACCCGATTGGATGAACATGAGCGGCGTCAACGAGATCAGGTCGACCTTTCTGAACTTCTTTGCCGAGAACGGCCACGAGATCGTGTCGTCCTCGCCATTGGTGCCGCGCAACGATCCGACGTTGATGTTCACCAATGCCGGCATGGTGCAGTTCAAGAACGTCTTCACCGGCGTCGAGAAGCGGCCCTATCAGCGCGCCACCACCTCGCAGAAATGCGTGCGCGCCGGCGGCAAGCACAACGACCTCGACAATGTCGGCTACACCGCGCGCCATCTCACCTTCTTCGAGATGCTCGGCAACTTCTCGTTCGGCGACTATTTCAAGGAGCGCGCGATCGAGCTGGCCTGGAAGCTGATCACCAAGGAATACGGGCTCAAGAAGGACAAGCTGCTCGTCACGGTCTATCACACCGACGACGAGGCGGCCGGACTGTGGAAGAAGATCGCCGGCTTCTCCGAGGATCGCATTATCCGCATCCCGACCTCGGACAATTTCTGGGCGATGGGCGACACCGGCCCGTGCGGCCCGTGCTCGGAGATCTTCATCGATCGCGGCGAGCACATCTGGGGCGGGCCTCCGGGCTCGCCGGAGGAGGACGGCGATCGCTTCCTCGAATTCTGGAATCTGGTGTTCATGCAGTACGAGCAGGTGACGAAGGAGGAGCGCGTGCCGCTGCCGCGTCCCTCGATCGACACCGGCATGGGGCTGGAGCGCATGGCCTGCATCATGCAGGGCGTCGACAGCGTGTTCGAGACCGACCTGTTCCGTCATTTGATCGACGCGACCGCGTCGGCTCTCGGAAGCGGACCGGACAAGAAGACCGTGGCCTCGTTCCGCGTCATCGCCGACCATCTGCGTTCGTCGGCCTTCCTGGTCGCCGACGGCGTGCTGCCCTCGAACGAGGGCCGCGGCTATGTGCTGCGCCGGATCATGCGCCGCGCGATGCGCCATGCGCAGCTGCTCGGTGCGCAAGAACCGCTGATGCATCGCCTGGTCTGGGCGCTGGTGCGCGAGATGGGCCAGGCCTATCCCGATCTGATGCGCGCGGAAAATTTGATCGAGGAAACGCTGCGGCTGGAAGAGACCCGCTTCCGCAAGACGCTGACGCGCGGCCTCGCCATTCTCGACGAGAAGAGCGCTTCCTTAAAGAAGGGCGACATGTTCGACGGCGACGTCGCCTTCACGCTGTACGACACCTATGGCTTCCCGCTCGATTTGACGCAGGACGCGCTGAAGTCGCGCGGCATCAGCGTCGACCAGGCCTCCTTCACCGACGCGATGGAGCGTCAGAAGGCCAAGGCGCGCGAATCCTGGAAGGGGTCTGGCGAAGCGGCTTCCGAGGCGATCTGGTTCCCGCTGCGTGAGAAGCTCGGCGCAACCGAATTCCTGGGTTACGAGACCGAGAGCGCCGAAGGCGTGGTGACCGCGCTGGTCAAGGACGGCAAGGAAGCCACGAGTCTCAAGGCCGGCGACACCGGCGCGATCGTGCTGAACCAGACGCCGTTCTACGCGGAGTCGGGCGGCCAGGTCGGCGACACCGGCGTATTGACGGGCGAGGGCGGCATCAAATTCCGCGTCACCGATACGCAGAAGAAGCTCGGCGATTTCTTCGTTCACGTCGGCACGGTCGAGAGCGGCGAGCTGAAGCTCGGCACCCCCCTGCAGCTCGAAGTGGATCACGGCAGGCGCTTTTCGATCCGCGCGCATCACTCGGCCACGCATCTCATCCACGAGGCGCTGCGCCAGGTGCTCGGCGATCACATCGCCCAGCGCGGCTCGATGGTCGCGCCGGATCGGCTGCGTTTCGACTTCGTGCATCCGAAGCCGATCACGGCGGAAGAGCTCGCGCGCGTCGAGGACATCGCCAACGAGGTGGTGCTGGAGAATGACGAAGTCTCGACCCGCGTCATGGGCGTGGACGAGGCCCGCGAGGCCGGCGCACGCGCGCTGTTCGGCGAGAAATATGGCGACGAGGTTCGCGTCGTCTCGATGGGCCGGACCGCGCGCGAGCGCGGCACCAACGCGCTCGGCTGGTCGGTCGAACTGTGCGGCGGCACGCATGTCAAGCGCACCGGCGATATCGGCCTGATCACGCTGACCGGCGAGAGCGCGGTTGCCTCCGGCGTGCGCCGCATCGAGGCGCTGACCGGCAACTACGCGCGCAAGCACGCCAACGAGACCATGGCGCTGGCGAAGACGGCGGCCAACGAACTGCGCACCTCGATCGACGACGTCCCGGCGCGCATCAGTGCCCTGATGGAGGAGCGCAAGAAGCTCGAGCGCGAACTCTCCGACGCCCGCAAGAAACTCGCGATGGGCGGCGGTGCGGCTGCGAACAACGGCGCGGTCTCCGGTGTGCGCGAGGTCGGCGACGTCAAGCTGATGGCGCGCGCGGTCGAGGGCATCGAGATGAAGGATCTCAAGAGCCTTGCCGACGACGGCAAGAAGCAGATCGGCTCCGGCGTCGTCGCCATCGTCGGCGTCACCGAGGACGGCAAGGCCGGCGTCGTGGTCGGCGTCACCGCTGACCTCACCTCGCGCTTCAATGCGGTCAATCTGGTGAAGGTCGCCTCCGAGGCGCTCGGCGGCAAGGGCGGCGGCGGGCGGCCCGACATGGCGCAGGCCGGCGGCCCCGATGGTGCGAATGCGGCCGCGGCGCTCACGGCGATCGAAAAAGCCATGACTGAACAAAAATCGGCCGGCGCGTAAGCAGGTGCGCCCCGTTCCGCGAGGACGTGGCTCCACCGATCCCAATCTGAGGGATCGCCTCTACGAATTGCTGGAGCACGATCCGCTGGCCTACTCGGTCGGATCGCGCTTCATCCAGCTGGTCATCGGCGTCATCGTGCTCGACGTCGCTGCGATGATTCTTGCCTCGGTGCCGGAGCTGGACGCGCAGTTCGGCGCGCTGTTCGCGGTCATCTCCATCCTCTCCGTGATCGTGTTCGCGCTGGAATATGCCGCGCGCCTGTGGACGGTGGCGGGCCATACTCAGCGCACGGCGTCCGCGCTGTCCGACCGGCTCAGCTATGTCTTCTCCGCACTCGGCATCATCGACCTGCTCGCGTTCCTGCCGGCTGCGATCGTGCTCGCCACCGGCCGGCATGCGACGCTGGCAGCCCTCGGCGTGCTGCCGTTCTTCAAGCTGGTGCGGTACTCGCCGGCGATGCGTTCGCTGCTCGCGGCCGTGCACGCCGAGCGGCGGGCGCTGATCGGCTGCATCGTCATCCTGATCGGCGCGGTTCTGACGTTTGCCTCGCTGCTCTACGCCATCGAGCGCGACGTGCAGCCCGACAAGCTCGGCACCATTCCGCAGGCAATGTGGTGGGCGATCGTGACGCTCGGCACCGTCGGCTATGGCGACGTCGTGCCGGTAACGGCGCTCGGCAAGTTCATCTCCGTCTTCACCATCATCAGCGGATTTGCCATGATCGCGCTGCCGGTCGCGATCATCTCGACGGCCTTTGCGGAAGAGGTGAAGCGGCGCGACTTCGTGGTCACCTGGGGCATGCTGGCGCGGGTGCCGCTGTTCTCGCATCTCAGCGCATCCGAAATTGCCGACATCATGCGGCTGCTGCGGGCGCGCACCATCGAGCAGGGCGAGATATTGGTGCGGCGGGGCGATGCGGCTTCGTCGATGTACTTCATCACCGCCGGCGAGGTCGAGATCGCGCTGCCGAACCAGCAGGTGCGGCTCGCGGATGGCACCTTCTTCGGCGAGATCGCGCTGCTGCACAAGACAAAACGCAGCGGCACGGTGACGGCGACACGCAAGACCCGGCTGCTGGTGCTCGACGCCCAGGACTTTCACGCCCTGATCGAACGCATGCCGACGCTCGCCGCGCACGTCCACAACACGGCGAAGGCGCGGCTGGAGGGCAGCGGCGACCTTGCCGTGGCGGAGCTGGCGCAGGCGGAGCGCGAAGGCACCGACCGCTGAGGGCTCAACCCTTCTTCAGGAAGACGTAGTCGGCCGAGTAGGGCACACTTTGAAAGTTGCCGGCTTTTTCGCAAGGGCCGTCGTCCAACCAGCCGCCGTGCGTATGAATACGCTGGACCGTCGTGACATCGCCGAGGACGCCGCTGCCGCGGCGGGAGGTCACCTCCAATTTGAGCCACGGGATGTCCGTGGTCTTGCCCGACGCGTTGCCGATCGCCAGTCTGCCGGTCATCTTGCCCACCACGGCGCTGCCGTCGGCGTGCTCCCAGTTCGGCCCGGCATAGTGCCGGCCAACCGTCTTGCCCTCGGACAGCAGCGTCGCGATCGGCTCGCGGAAGGCCCAGGCGAGCTTGCCGTCGGTGCCGGCCTTGCACTCGTAGACCTGCGCGCCCTCGGCGTGGACGCTGAGCACGACTGTCTCGCCGGGCGCGGCGATAGCGTCGGGGAGCGGGTCGGCGGCGAATGCGGGCGTGCTGGTCAGCACGAGAACTGCAAACGCAAGACTCTTGAGTGTCGTCATGGTGCTTCCTCAGGCAAAAGTCTCGTCATTGCGAGGAGCTCTTGCGACGAAGCAATCCAGTATCTCTCCGCAGAGACAGTCTGGATTGCTTCGCTTCGCTCGCAATGACGGGGTGGAGGCAGCTTACGCCGCCAGCGCCTTCCCGAGGTTCTCGGCGACCTTGTCGAGGAAGCCGGTGGTCGAGAGCCAGCGCTGGTCGGCGCCGACCAGGAGCGCGAGGTCCTTGGTCATGTAGCCTTCCTCGACTGTGTCGACGCAGACCTTCTCCAGGGTGTTCGCGAACTTGGCGAGCTCGGCATTGTTGTCGAGCTTGGCGCGGTGCGACAGGCCGCGGGTCCAGGCGAAGATCGACGCGATCGAGTTGGTCGAGGTCTCCTTGCCCTTCTGGTGCTCGCGGTAGTGGCGGGTCACCGTGCCGTGGGCGGCCTCGGCTTCCACCGTCTTGCCGTCGGGGGTGAGGAGGACCGAGGTCATCAGCCCGAGCGAGCCGTAGCCCTGTGCCACGGTGTCGGACTGCACGTCGCCGTCGTAGTTCTTGCAGGCCCAGACATAGCCGCCGGACCATTTCAGCGCCGAGGCCACCATGTCGTCGATCAGGCGGTGCTCGTAGGTCAGGCCCTTGGCCTCGAATTCCTTCTTGAACTCGCGGTCGTAGATGTCCTGGAAGATGTCCTTGAAGCGGCCGTCATAGACCTTGAGGATGGTGTTCTTGGTCGAGAGATAGACCGGGTAGTTGCGCAGCAGGCCGTAATTGAGCGAGGCGCGGGCGAAGTCGATGATGGAATCGTCGAGATTGTACATCTGCATGGCGACGCCGGCGCCGGGCGCCTTGAACACTTCCCGCTCGATCACGGTGCCGTCCTCGCCGACGAACTTCATCGACAGCGTGCCCTTGCCCGGGAACTTGATGTCGGTGGCGCGGTACTGGTCGCCATAGGCGTGGCGACCGATGATGATCGGCTTGCTCCAGCCCGGAACGAGGCGCGGCACGTTCTTGCAGATGATCGGCTCGCGGAAGATCACGCCGCCGAGGATGTTGCGGATGGTGCCGTTCGGCGACTTCCACATCTGCTTGAGGTTGAATTCCTTCACCCGGGCCTCGTCCGGGGTGATCGTGGCGCACTTGACGCCGACGCCGACCTTCTTGATGGCCTCGGCGGCGTCGATCGTCACCTGATCGTTGGTCTCGTCACGGTACTCCATCCCCAGGTCGAAATAGAGCAGCTCGACATCCAGGAATGGGTTAATCAGCTTGTCCTTGATGTACTGCCAGATGATCCGGGTCATCTCGTCGCCATCGAGTTCGACGACGGGGTTGGACACCTTGATTTTTGCCATGATCGGGGAAGCCTCTTGGGAACGGCGCTTTGGCGCGCCACGGGAATATCCGCCGCCTCTTAGCACCTGATAGCAGCGGGCGAAAGCCAAGGGATTATGCACTTTTAGCTCATCCAGCCCCCGCAGATGGGGGTTCGAGGAGCCCCGTCGCGAGGGCAGGGCTGAAGTTTCAGGCGAGATTCAAAAGTCGAATCCAACCCGTTATTTCCCTTGAGAATTTTGTCAGGACAGGCAAACGACAGGCGAACGGGCAGCCGGCCCGAGAGCAGGTCAAGACCGGGTCGAGACCAGGTCAGGACCGGCCTTGAATCATTTCATCAAGAGGGCCTGTCCAAGGCCTTGAGAACCAGTGTGAAAGCGAAGCGAGATGTCGGGGACTGACAAGAGCAAGGCGGGCCTTTCCCTCGACGGTCCCATCGTCATCCTGGTCGAGCCGCAGCTGGGCGAAAACATCGGCATGGCCGCGCGCGCCATGGGTAACTTCGCACTGAGCCGATTGCGCATCGTCAATCCGCGCGACGGCTGGCCGAACATCGCCGCCCAGCGCGCCGCGGCCGGGGCCGACTATATTCTGGACAAGGTCGAATTGTTCGACACGGTCGGTGAGGCCGTCGCCGACCTCGACTTGCTGTTCGCCACCACCGCGCGCCCCCACGACCAGGCCAAGCCGGTGGTGGGGCCGGAAGCCGCAGCTAGTGAGATTTCCGGGCACGTCGCCGCCGGCGGAAAGGCCGGTATCCTGTTCGGCCGGGAGCGCTGGGGCCTGACCAATGAGGAGGTCGGGCTCGCCAACCGCATCATTACCTTCCCGGTCAATCCGGGCTTTGCCTCGCTCAACCTCGCCCAGGCTGTGCTCCTGGTCGGCTACGAATGGTTCAAGCGGGCGACCTCCGGCCAGCTGCCGCACGCGATGCCGGAGCGCTCCGAGCGCGCCTCGCAGCACCAGATGCAGGCCTTCTTCGACAATTTGATCCGCGAGCTCGACCGGGTCGAATTTTTGCGCCCGGCCGAGAAGCGCGACACCATGCTGGTGAACCTGCGCAACATCTTCACTCGGATGGAGCCGACCAAGCAGGACATGCACACCCTGCACGGGGTGGTGATGGCCATTGCCGAGGGACGCAAGGGCCCGGCCAAGGGCGGCGTGCTCGACGGCGAGCAGGCCACGCGGCTGCGCGCGCTTTTGGCCGAGCACGGGCAGGGCGGCGGGGTGCCCGACAGCGGCTCCACCGTGCGCGGCCTCGCCCGCCTGCTCCGCCGCAACCCGACCGACGCCGAGCGCCTGCTGTGGCAGGCGCTCACACGCGACCGCCGTTTCGCAGGCGGGTTCAAGCGCCAGACCCCTGTGGGGCGGCATATCCCCGACTTCGTCTCGTTCCCGCACCGGATCGCGATCGAGCTGGTGAATGCGGGTGAGGGCGAGACGATCGCGGCTGATCGCGCGGCAAGGCGGGCATGGCTCGAGGCGAGGGATTATCGGGTGATCGAGATGCGGGCCGCAGATGTCGAGCGGGATATCGAGGCGGAGCTGGTGCGATTGCAGGGGATGCTCGAGCAGGGCGTGTAGGTCTCCTAGCGCGTAGGTCTCGTAGGGTGGGCAAAGCGAAGCGTGCCCACCATGTCCATCAATAGCGCTGAGACAGAAAGGTGGGCACGGCGCTGTGCGCCTTTGCCCACCCTACGAGACCGTCATCCACGCCCGAGCTGCACGTCGCGGTCGACCGCAATCCATGTCGCCTTCGCGACCGCCAGCCGCCTCCCGTCCTCATCATGCACCGCAGCCTCGGCGGTGCGTTTCCGGCCGTCGCGGGCGATCGGCCACGCCGTGATGATGCAGCGGTCGCCGGGGCCGGGGCGGGCTTCGATTCGGGCTGACATGCGGCCCAGCAGTAGCGGCGTCCGGTCGAAGCCGCCGGTCTGCTGATCGCAATTGCAGGCAAAACCGGTGGGGCAGTCGAGCGCCGACCAGAGAAATTCGGGGGCGATCAGGCCGTTCTCGGCGGCGAGATTCTTGTCCGGGGTCCAGCTCGCCGCGAGAACGGCATTGTGACCACGGAGCGAGCCGGCGAAAATGCGCAGGCCGTCGCCTTTTGCCCTTGCGGGACCGCACACGAAACATGTCGGCAGGGGATGCTCGTGCGGCTTCACGGGCGTCAATAGCTCGGCGGCGCAGGCGTCCTCGAAGCTGGCTGTCTCCAGCCGCTTGACCTCGACATTTGCCGGCCGCCCGGTGGCCACGACCTTGTCGCCGTCGCGAAGCTCCCATGTGCCGTCGTTCGTCGCGACCGCATCAAGCGGCGTGTCCAGCGGCGGCGGTGCGCGCAGCGTCACCTCCGCAGCCCCCGGGATGTGGCGGGCCAGCCGCCCACAGACATAGCCGCCGTTGCCGGAGTTGGGAGGACCGCAAAAGCGTTTGTCGATGATGATCTGTGTCATCGGTTTTGTTCTCTCTTCCCCGTGCACTTTACCTGATCTTGAGGACAATTCGCCCCTGAACCGTTCGGTTGGCCACGGCACGCATGGCTTCGCCGGCCTCCTCCAAAAGGAGGACGCGATCGATATGCGGGCGGATTTTTCCGCCGGCCAGCAATTGCATCAGCGTGGCATTCATACGCGCGGCGTCCGCGGGAAATTTCTCCGCCCAGGCGCCGACGAAGACTCCGAGGATGGAATAGTTCTTCAGCAGCGGAAGGTTCATCGGGAACTGGGGAATCTCGCCGCTGGTGAAGCCGATGGGCATCAGCCGTCCGCCCCACTTCATCGAGCGGGCCATCTGCTCGAATATCGCGCCACCGACAGTGTCGAAGCCGATATCGATGCCGTCTGCCGTGATCGCCTTGATCCGGCCGCGCAGATCTTCGCTGCGATAGTTGACGACTTCGCTGGCGCCGTAACTCTGGACCAGGGCTGCCTTGTCGTCGGAGCCGACACCGGCGACGACACGCAGTCCCAGATGGCGGCCGAGGTCGACGGCGGCAAGGCCAACTCCGCCAGCAGCACCGGTGACGAACAGCGTTTCGCCGCGCTGCGCCCGGGCCCGTTCGACCAGCGCATAATAGGCCGTGCCGTAATTATGCAGGACCGTCGCCGCGGCTTCGAACGCGACGCCTTCAGGCAGACGCACGCACTTTGAGTCCTTCGCTATCATCCGCTCGGCGTAGCCGCCGGTCCAGGCGCTGCACGCCACGCGGTCGCCAGGCGCGAATCCCGTGACCTCGTCGCCGACCGCGACGACGACACCGGATGCTTCCGTGCCAGGCACGAAGGGCGTCGGCGGCCGCATCTGATAGAGCCCCGAGACCACCAACTGGTCCATGAAACTGACTGAAGCCGCGTGGACGTCGATCAGGATCTCGTCGCCGGCCGGCTTCGGCTCGTCGATCTCGCCGAGGCGCAAATCGCCGGGTCCGGTGAACGATGTGCACAGAATCGCTTTCATCGGGGCGCTCCGAAAGGACGCGGCAGCAGCATGGGAACGCGTCGGCGATAGTCCTGATAGGTCGCGCCGAATTCGGCGATCAGGTCGCGCTCCTCGAACTGAAGCGCGGCCAGGATGTAGGCGGTGTTTGCGAGCGCAAACAGAAGGTGGCCAATGGTCATCTCGGGCGTGGCCCAGAACGCGAGCAGGAAGCCGAGCATGATGGGATGCCGCACGATCTTGTAGAGCAGCGGCGTCCTGAACGATTGACCTGGTATCGCGCTCCCGCGGAACGCAACGAAGGCCTGGCGCAGGCCGAACAGATCGAAATGATCGATCATGTGGGTCGAGGCGAACGCGATCAGCCAGCCGAGCCAATGTACGCCGATCAGCAACCAGGCCGCTGTTCCGCTGGTTTGCCAGACCGGCGTCGGGATCGGACGCCACTGCCAAAACAGCAGCAGCAAGATCAGGCTGGAGAGCAGCACATAGGTGCTGCGCTGGCAGGCTGCGGGGAGGAATTTGACCAGCCATCGCTTGAAACCCGGGCGCGCCATGACGCTGTGCTGGATTGCAAACAGGCTCATCAGCAGCAGGTTGACGACGATGGCCACGCTCAGGTCCGTCGGGCTGCCGACGCCGATCGGCATGTTGATCGACTTATCAATCGACTTGGGCACGACATAATTGCCGACGAAACCGAGCGCATAGAGAAATGAGACCGTGAAGATGACGTAGCTCACGATGGCGTAGAGCAGGATCAGGAGGCGCGAGATCATGTTTTTTCCTATTGTGCCTGATGCAGCCGTGCCGCATGCAGGAGCCTGAGTTGCTCGCCGGCGAGCAGGCTCGATCTGCCCCGACTGCTATCGCTGGACCGTCCCCTGTGCGTCCCCCGGGGGCGCCGCGAGGGGAGGGAGGACTTTCATGACGGTTTTCTCGCTGGGGACGTTCGGGTTCCCGGAGGTCCACGCCGACGGCCGCCCGATCAAGTTGGCCCTGCGCAAGGGCCTCGCGCTGCTGGTCTATCTCGCGGAAGCCAAGGGCGCTGCGGCCCGCGACGTGGTGGCCACGCAGCTGTGGCCCGAGGCCGACCGCGAGACCGGCCTTGCGCGATTGCGGCGGCTGCTTCACCGCATCGAGCTGACGCTGGGTCAGCAGGTGTTCGAGACCGATCGGACTAGTCTGCGATGGTCTCCGGCAGTCGCGCTGCAGGTCGATGCACATCTGTTCGAGAGCGCCTGCGATCGCGGTGACTTTGACGAGGCCTGCCAGATTTATCGGGGAGATTTCCTCGCAGGCTTCTCGCCGGAGGACTGTCCGGAATTCGACGACTGGGCGTTCTTTCGCCGCGAGGCGCTGCGCGGACGTCTCGTTCACGCGCTGGAGCGTCTGGTGCAGGACAAGACTGCTGCCGGAGACTACTTTGCCGCGACCGCACATGCGACCCGTCTGGCCGAGCTCGATCCTTTGAGCGAGGTCTACGGCCGGCATCTGATCCGCAGCCTGCTGCTGGCGGGCGACCGCAGCGCGGCAGAGCGGCACCACGCGGCACTGACGCAGCGGCTGCGTGACGAGCTTGGTGTTGCGCCCGAAGCCGAGACCGAGGCGCTAATGAGTCCTGCGGCGGCACATGCGATTCCAGCGACGCGCTATGTCAAGGGCGCCGGCGTGCATCTGGCGTATCAGACCTATGGCAGCGGTCCGGTCGACATCCTGGTCATGCCGGGCTTCGTGTCGCATGTGGAACGCGCCTGGGAGCATCCCGCGAGCCGGAGGTTTCTGGCCTCACTGATGAAGCTTGGGCGCCTGATCGTGTTCGATCGTCGCGGCATCGGGCTGTCGGACCGGGTTGGATCGGCCCCCGGTATCGATGTCACCGCGGAGGATATCGGTACCGTGTTGCGGGCGACGGATTCGCGCCGTGTCGTGCTGTTCGGCGCATCCGAGTGCGGGCCAGCCTGCATCAAATTTGCGGTCGATGAGCCGCGTCTCGTGGCCGGACTCATTCTGTTCGGTGCATTGGCCAAGGGCTGCTGGTCGCAGGACTATCCGCACGCGTTGCGCGCCAGCCAGTACGACGCCTGGAGCAAGCACCTCATTGCGCAATGGGGAGGACCGGTAGAGATTGAAACCTTCGCGCCCAGCCTTGCCGGCGATCCCCAGGCCCGCGCCTGGTGGGCGGGGCTATTGCGCGCGGCCTCCAGTCCCGGCGGCATCTCGGCCGTGCTCGAGGCGTTTCGCGACGCCGACGTGCGGCAGCTTTTGCCGCAGATTGCCATGCCGACATTGGTGCTGCATCGTCGGGACGACAAGGCCGTACGGATTGCGGCCGGCCGCGATCTCGCGAGCCGGATCAAAGGTGCGCAATTCGTCGAGCTCGACGGCCATGATCACTGGTTCTTTGCAGGCGATCAGGGACCGGTGCTGGGGGCGATCAGGCGGTTCATTGCTGCGTTACCGCGCGAGCGGCTGCGAGTGCTGTAGCCCGGATGAGCGACGCGACATCCGGGGACGGTCGTCCCGCATGTCGCTGCGCTCATGCGGGCTACGGGATGGGAGCGATCACACCGCCTCGAGCTGATCCGCCGCGCGCTTCTTCTTTGCCTTGGACTGGCTGAGCAGGGGACCTGCCGTCAGCGCCGCCGTATCCGCCACACCCGGATCGCGCGACACCATCGCCGCGACGATCGCGCCGTCGATCAACAGGCCGAGCTGGTGCGCGAGCACGACGGGCTCGTTCGATCCGAGCTCGCCGGCGAGCTTCTCGATATGGCCGAGCACGATCTTCTTGTGCTTCAGCGCGATGTTGCGGAACTGCTTGGCGTCCTTGTCGTGCTCGCCGACCGCGTTGATGAAGGGGCAGCCGTAGAAGCGTTCTTCCGCGAACCAGCTCTTCAGGGCCGGGAAGATGCGCGTGAGTTTGGCTTGCGCGTCGCCGCCGCCTTCTTCCATGGCGCCGATGAACCATTCGCGCCACTGCTTGCCTTCGCTCTCCAGCACCGCGTTGACGAGATTGGTCTTGGAGCCGAACAATTTATAGAGCGTGGTCTTCGCGGTGCCGGCTTCCGCGATGATCGCGTCGATCCCGGTGGCATTGATGCCGTTCTTGCAGAACAGATGCGTCGCCGCGTTGAGCAGGCGCCCGCGCGCGGACTCGTCTTCGCTGGTGCCGCCGTGCGGCAAATGAGACATCTTCTTCGACGTCTTCTTGGGTAAGGGCTTGACCATGGATGCAACTTAATCGCAGCCGCGCTGCATCAGCAAGCCGCATCTGTCCGCGCTGAAAAGATTCGCACGGGAAAGCCGGTCTGCATCGCCTTTGAGCAAACGGCAGCTGATCAATCCGCAGGCAGCGTTCGCTAAGCGGCTCCAATGCTTCGCCTTTTGATTTTGGCCTGGTCTGGCACGCTCCATGCAAGGAAACAGACCGTTCGGTATCCTACCGATTTCCACTTCTGCCAGGGAGAAGATGATGACTGCCGTCGTTCAGAAGACAGTGCTGACGGGTTGCCTTGCGCCCATCGACAAGAATGGCCTCGAGCAACTGATCGCCAACGGCAAGGCCAATCCGAAGGTCATCAAGACCTTGAAGTGCAAGACGGTCGCGGAAGGAAAATTCCGCCACGCCAACTACATTCGCAATTTGCCACCCTACATCGTCGATGAGCCGCCTGGTCTGCTCGGCGACGACACTGCGCCCAATCCATCCGAAGCCTCGCTCGCCGCGCTCGGGTCCTGCCTCGCCGTCGGCCTGCACGCCAACGCCGTGCATCGCGGCTGGATCGTCAACAAGCTCGAGCTCGAGCTCGAGGGCGATCTCAACATTACCGCGGTGTGGGGCACCGGCGACATGTCGGACAAGCCGGTCGGCTTCACCGACGTCCGCGTCAAGGTCGACATGGAATGTGAGGGGATCTCGCCGGACGAGATCAATGCGCTGGTGGCCCATGTGAAGCAATGGTCGCCGGTCGCCAACACCTTCACCCGCCCGGTCAATCTCGAGGTCGGCATCTGAGCTGACGGCAACAGGACAAGGTGCGGAGACGATCATGGGTTCACTGGCTTTATCACGGACCGAAGTTTTGGATCAGCCCGCACCGTCCATTGCAGGCGAGGTGGCCCGGATTGCGCGGGAGCAGCTCGCGCCGCTCGCTGCCGGCATCGATGCCGGCACCATTTATCCGGCCGATGTGCTGCGCCAATTCGGCGAGGTCGGCGCCTGGGGCAGTCACGTGCCGCACGAAGGGCCTGCCGATCTGCGCTGTGCCATCCAGGCCATGTCGGCGATCGGCGAGGTCTGCGGCAGCACCGCCTTCATGGCGTGGTGCCAGAACACGCTGGTCTGGTACGCCGCCAACTCGACCAACATGAAGCTGGCAAAGCGTTTCGGCGATGGGTTCTCGACCGGCCGCGTGCTCGGCGGCACCGGGCTCTCCAATCCGATGAAAAGCTTTTTCGGCATCGAAAAGCTCAAGCTGAAGGGGCGCAAGGTCGAAGGCGGCTACATCGTGCGCGGCGCGCTGCCCTGGGTCTCCAATCTCGGCCCCGACCATTATTTCGGTACCATCTTCGAGCGCGAGGACGAGCCGGGCATCGCAAGTGGCGAGCCCGGCCAAGTGATGTTTTTGGCGGACTGCTCGGATCCCGCGATCTCGCTGACGCCATGCAAGCCGTTCCTCGCCATGGACGGCACCGGCACTTACGGCGTGCAGTTCCGTGACGCCTTCGTGCCTGACGAGCTGATCCTGGCCGATCCCGCCGCGCCTTTCGTCAAGAAGATCCGCGCCGGTTTCATCCTGCTGCAGGCCGGCATGGCGCTCGGGCTCATCAAGGACTGCATCAACATCATGGACGAGGTCGATAATCCCCTCGGTCACATCAACCGCTATTTGCCGCAACAGCCGGTGCATTTCCGCGATCTCGCCGCCGAGCTCGAGGCCGAGACCATGGCGCTGGCGCGCGATCCCTACAATGAAGAGGAGACCTACTGGCGCAAGGTGATCGCGCTCAGGCTTCGCGCCGGCGAGGCCAGCGTCGCGGCGGCGCATGCGGCGATGCTGCATTGTGGCGCGCGCGGCTACCTCAAGTCCCACCGCGCGCAGCGCCGGCTGCGCGAGGCCTATTTCGTCGCGATCGTCACGCCTGCCACCAAGCAGTTGCGCAAGATGCTTGCCGATTCCTGAGTTTTACGAGCCCACCCACCATCTAACCTCAACGGAGAGGCTGCCAATGACGGACGTTCTGATCTCTGCCAGCGAACTTGCCGATCTCTTGAAGACCGAGCCCTGTGTCGTGATCGACACCCGCAACCCCGACGCCTATGGCGCCGGGCACCTTCCCAATGCCGTGAACGTGCATGAGATATTCACGTTTCTTGCGACCTCGACGCCGGAGGGCATGGCCGAGCTGAAGACCAAGTTCGCCGACGCCTTTGGCGGCGCGGGCCTGTCCGGCAAGGAGACCGCCGTGATCTACGAGCAGTCGATGAACTCCGGCTTCGGCCAGTCCTGCCGCGGCTACTACCTGCTCACCATGCTCGGCTATCCCAAGATCAAGGTGCTGCATGGCGGCTTCGATGCCTGGGCGGCCGCAGGTCTTCCGGTGACGAAGGATGTGCCGGCGCCGGCGAAGGCGTCGTTCGGAATCGTGCCTGAAGCGGGCGATATCCTGATCGACGCCAAGACCATGCTGGCGGCGGTCGGCAAGCCGGGCGTCGCCATTCTCGACGTGCGCGACGTCGACGAATGGATCGGCGACAGCTCGTCTCCGTATGGGAAGGATTACTGCCCGCGCAAGGGTCGCATCCCCGGCGCGGTGTGGCTGGAATGGTATCGCATGATGAAGCCAACCGCCGAGGGCCCGCGCTTCAAGTCCAAGGACGAGATTTTGGCGGAATGCGCCACGGTCGGCATCTCGCCCTCCACGCCGGTCTATCTCTACTGCTTCAAGGGCGCGCGCGCCTCGAACACGTTCCTGGCGCTGAAAAACGCCGGCGTGAAGGACGTGCGGATGTATTTCGGCTCCTGGAACGAATGGTCGCGCGATCCGTCGCTGCCGATCGAGCAGGGATTGCCGATCGCATCGGAGGTGACGACCAAGGCGGC
Organism: Bradyrhizobium sp. MI1.10; assembly: GCF_055811035.1. Classification (NCBI taxonomy): domain Bacteria; kingdom Pseudomonadati; phylum Pseudomonadota; class Alphaproteobacteria; order Hyphomicrobiales; family Nitrobacteraceae; genus Bradyrhizobium; species Bradyrhizobium sp. MI1.10. The sequence continues at coordinate 78,189 of NZ_JBVVPN010000003.1, read as the reverse complement.
GTGATCGCCGCTAACCGAGGGCACGCGGACGGGGCGCGATTCCCAGCGCCTTGATCCGCGAGGCCAGCGTGGTCGGCTTGATATCCAGCATCTCGGCCGCGCCACCGGGGCCGAACACTTTTCCGGCGCAGCCCTCGAGCGCGGCCAGGATGTTGGCGCGCTCGTGATCGCGCATTTCGGATGACGTCATCACAGCGGGCCGTGCGTCAGCCTTCTGCCGCGTGGCGCCAACCGGGGCCTGCGTGCCTGAGGAGTCGGGCAGATCGATCCGCAAACGGCCGTTCTGCGACAGGATCGCAGCGCGCTCGATCACGTTCTGCAGTTCGCGGACATTGCCCGGCCAGTCATAGCGCGTCAGCCGCCGCGCATCGCCTTCCGACAAGCGCAGATTCGATTTCAGCGCCTTGCTCTCGCGGGTGAGGAAATGCTGAGCGAGCAGCGCAATGTCCTCGCGCCGTTCGCGTAAGGGCACCGTCTCGATCGGAAACACGTTGAGCCGGAAATAGAGATCCTCGCGAAAACGGCCGCGCTGCACCTCCTGCTTGAGGTCGCGGTTGGTCGCGGCGATGACGCGGACGTCGACCGCGCGGGTGCGCTCCTGGCCGACCCGCTCGAAATTGCCCTCCTGCAACACGCGCAGCAGCTTGCCTTGCAATTCGAGTGGAATCTCGCCGACCTCGTCGAGGAACAGCGTGCCGCCATCGGCGAGCTCGAAGCGGCCGATGCGGTCGCGCGTCGCGCCGGTGAAGGCGCCGCGGACATGGCCGAAGAACTCGCTCTCGAACAATTCGCGCGGGATCGCGGCGCAATTGACGCGGATCAGCGGCCGGTCGCTGCGGGTGGAATCCTCGTGAATGGCGCGCGCGATCAGCTCCTTGCCGGTGCCGGATTCCCCGGTGATCATTACCGCCGCGCTGGTCGGCGCCACCAGCTTGACCTGGCGCAGCGTCGTCTGGATCGCCTCGCTGCCACCGATGATGCCGCGCGGATTGGTCTCGATGCGGATTTCTTCCTGGAGATAGGCGTTTTCGAGCTCGAGACGTTCGCGCAGGCGATCGACTTCGGCGAGCGCGGCGTGCAGCTTCTCGTCGGCCTCGCGGCGCTGGCTGACGTCGCGAAACACCACGACGGCACCGACCACCACGCCGCGATCGCGGATCGGCGTGGAGGTGTATTCGACCCAGGCCGGCGAGCCGTCCTTGCGCCAGAATACCTCGCCATCGACCTGGTGCACGGCGCCGTCGCGGAACGCCGCGTAGATCGGGCAATCATGGTTGTGATAGTGCCGCCCGTCATGGTGGGTGTGGTGCATGATGGGATGGATTTCCTTGCCGACCAGCTCCTCGGCAGTCCAGCCCAGCATCCGCTCGGCGGCGGGGTTCACGAAGGTGGTCTTTCCTTCCGCGTTGACGCCGTAAATGCCTTCGCCGGCGGCGCGCAGGATCAGTTGGTTCTCGCGCTCGATGTCCTGGAACACGCGCTCGACCCGCTGCCAGGTCGAGATGCCGCTGCGCATGTGGTCTTCAGCGGCGGCATCGACATTGCGGCGGCGGCGTGCTTCGAGATCGGTCAGGGTGAGCTGGACCAGCGTGCGCCCGTCATGGGGCAGGACGCAGCCGGCATATTCGAGCCGGAGATTCTGCCCGGTGGCATGGCGCGGGTTCAGCGCCGTGGTCCAGTAGGCGCCCTTGTGCAGCACGGCCTGGGTGAACACGGTCAGCGCCGGAAGTTCGCCGGCATGCAGCGTGCTCGGCCTGGTCTGGCGCAGCAGCGCGCGGTCGTAGCCGAGCAGGGCGCAGGCGGCGGGATTGGCATCGACGATCAGGTCGCCGAAGGGGTCGATCAGCAGCGTCGCTTCGACCGAGGATTCGAAAGCCGCGACGCGCGGATCGATGGTCGGGGCCACGTCGTCGTGGGCGAGCATTGGCGTCGTTGCCATTACGAAATCTCGTTATTCAACTACGAAATCTCGTTTATCACGAATTTTCGTAATGACCAAGTGCAGGCGAAAGTGCTGCGTCATCAAGGCACTGGTGGGCGCGAAGGTGGTGGCATGCTCCTTGCGTAATTCTCCTCGCAACGACGCGCAGGAGGTCCGATGTCCACTTTCGACAATCCGTTTGATCCCAATCGCAACCTGCGAGCCGGCTGTGCCTGTGGTCAGCATCAATCCGCGGCGGAGCATGAGCAGGCCACCGCGTTGCGCTGTGATCCCGTCGAGAGCGAGGAGAAGCGCTACGAGGGCGTGGTCGCCTCTGCCGTGATGCGCGCGATGTTTCCGCAGGACGTGGCGCGGCGAGCATTCCTGAAGTCGGTCGGGGCCTCCACCGCGCTGGCCGCGCTGTCGCAGTTCTTCCCGCTTCAGACCGCGACCGAGGTTTTTGCGCAGGCCGGCACGCCGGAAAAGAAGGATCTCAAGGTCGGCTTCATCCCGATCACCTGCGCCACGCCAATCATCATGGCGGCGCCGCTGGGCTTCTATGCCAAGCACGGCCTCAACGTCGACGTGGTCAAAACCGCCGGCTGGGCCGTGATCCGCGACAAGACCATCAACAAGGAATACGACGCCGCGCACATGCTGGCGCCGATGCCGCTCGCGATCTCGCTTGGCCTAGGTGCCAACGCGATTCCGTTTGCCGTGCCCGCGATCGAGAACATCAACGGGCAGGGCATCGTGCTGGCGAGCAAGCACAAGGACAAGCGCGACCCGAAGGATTGGAAGGGCATGAAATTCGCCATCCCCTTCGACTATTCCATGCACAATTATCTGCTGCGCTACTATCTCGCCGAACACGGGATCGACCCCGACACCGATGTGCAGCTGCGTTCGGTACCGCCGCCGGAAATGGTGGCAAACCTGCGCGCCGACAACATCGACGGCTTCCTCGCGCCCGACAATATCTGCCAGCGCGCGATCTATGACGGCGTCGGCTTCATGCATCTCTTGTCCAAGGAAATCTGGGACGGCCATCCCTGCTGCAGCTTCGCGGCCAGCCGCGAGTTCATCACGACGGCGCCGAACAGCTTTGCCGCGCTGACGCGCGCGATCGTCGATGCCACGGCCTATGCGTCGAAGGCGGAGAACCGCAAGCAGATCGCGGAAGCCATCGCGCCGGCGAACTACATCAACGCGCCGGTCACGGTGCTGGAACAGGTCTTGACCGGCACCTATGCCGACGGCCTCGGCGGCGTGAAGACGGATGAAAAGCGCGTCGATTTCGACCCGTTCCCCTGGCAGTCCTTCGCGGTGTGGATGCTGACGCAGATGAAGCGCTGGGGCCAGATCAAGGGCGACGTCGACTACAAGGCGATCGCCGAGCAGGTCTATCTCGCAACCGACACCAGGAAGCTGATGACCGAGATGGGCCTGGCGCCGCCAGCCGGCAGCTACAAATCGTTTGCGGTGATGGGCAAGAGTTTCGATCCGGCCAAGCCCGAGGATTATTTGGCGGGCTTCAAGATCAGGAAGGCGTCGTGAGCGGCCGCGCTCTCTTTTCACCTCGCCCCGCTTGCGGGGAGAGGTCGGATTGCATCGTTAGATGCAATCCGGGTGAGGGGGACTCTCCGCGAGTTCGTCGCTCACCGAATATGCGGAAGCATGCCCCTCACCCCGACCCTCTCCCCGTAAGAACGGGGAGAGGGAGATGACCACCGCCTCCCTCCGTCTCCGCGCCGGCCTGGTCTCGATCGTGCTGCTCGTCGCGTTCCTGGGCGTCTGGCATCTCGCCGTGCGCTCGACGGCGCCGGTGGCCACGATGAGCGCGGAATACGCCAAGCTGATGGGCCTGACCGCGACCCAGGGCAAATCTGCCATGCCCGGGCCGCTCGATGTCGGCGCAAAACTCTGGGAGCATGTGAGGAGGCCGTTCTACGACAACGGGCCGAACGACAAGGGGCTCGGCATCCAGCTCGGCTACTCGATCGCGCGCGTCGGCACCGGCTATCTGCTTGCCGTGCTCGTCGCCATCCCGCTCGGCTTCCTGATCGGCATGTCGCCGCTGCTCAGTCAGGCGCTCGATCCCTTCATCCAGGTGCTGAAGCCGATCTCCCCGCTCGCGTGGATGCCGCTCGCGCTCTACACCATCAAGGATTCCTCGATCTCCGCGATCTTCGTCATCTTCATCTGCTCGATCTGGCCGATGCTGCTCAACACCGTGTTCGGGGTCGCGAGCGTACGCAAGGAATGGATCAACGTCGCGCGAACGCTCGAGGTCGGAACGATCAGGCGCGCCTTCACGGTCATCCTGCCGGCAGCGGCACCGACGATCCTGACCGGCATGCGCATCTCGATCGGCATTGCGTGGCTGGTGATCGTTGCGGCCGAAATGCTGGTCGGCGGCACCGGCATTGGCTATTTCGTCTGGAACGAGTGGAACAACCTCTCGATCACCAACGTCATCATCGCGATCCTGCTGATCGGGGTCGTCGGCATGCTGCTCGACCAGATCCTCGCGCGTTTCACGCGCATGGTCACGTTTCCGGAGTAGGGCAGTGACCGAGAAATTCGTCTCCATCGAAGGCATCGCCAAGCGCTATCCGGGCGCGAGTGGTGCGACGACGACCGTGTTCGAGAATCTGTGGCTGTCGATGGCGCGGGGCGAGTTCTGCTGCGTGATCGGCCATTCCGGCTGCGGCAAGACCACGGTGCTCAACATCCTCGCCGGCCTCGATGCGCCGAGCGAAGGCGCGGTCATCGTCGACGGACAGGCCATTTCAGGCACCAGCCTCGATCGCGCCGTGATCTTCCAGAGCCATGCGCTGCTGCCCTGGCGCACCGTGCTCGGCAACGTTGCCTACGCCGTGAGCTCGAAATGGCGGAGCTGGGATCGCGCCAAGGTGAAGGCGCATGCGCAGACTTTTATCGATCTCGTCGGCCTGACGGGTTCGGAACACAAGCGACCTTCCGAGCTTTCCGGCGGCATGAAGCAGCGCGTCGGCATCGCGCGTGCGCTCTCCATTACGCCAAAGATGATGCTGATGGACGAGCCGTTCTCGGCACTCGACGCGCTGACGCGCGGCACGCTGCAGGACGAGGTGCGGCGCATCTGTCTGGAGACCGGGCAGACCGCGTTCATGATTACCCATGACGTCGACGAGGCGATCTATCTCGCCGACAAGATATTCCTGATGACCAACGGACCCGGCGCGGTGCTGGCCGAAGTGGTCGAGAACCCGTTGCCGAGGGACCGCGGCCGCACCGATCTGCACCGCCATCCGCTGTACTACGCGCTGCGCAACCACATCGTCGATTTCCTGGTGACGCGCAGCAAGACCTTTGCCGTCGAGACGCCCGCTCACGATCCGCGCAATGTGCCGGTGGTGCATATCGGCAAGCCCGGACTGACCGTCGCGTCCGGTGGCGACGAGCAACGACAGACCTGGATACCCGGGACGAGTCCCGGGCTGACTGCTTGAAAAAGGAGACCCTCACATGAAACGCGAAGACCTCACCGAGAAGCTGCTCGACATCAAGCGCGAGAAGGGCTGGACCTGGAAATACATCTGCGAGCAGATCGGCGGTTATTCCGAGGTGCTGATTACGGGCGCGATCCTCGGCCAGATGAAATTGACCAAGCCGCAGGCCGCGAACGCCGCTGAACTGTTCGGCCTGACGAAGACCGAGACCACGATGTTGAACGAGACGCCGATGCGCGGCATGCCGATGCCGCCGACCGATCCCTTGATCTATCGCTTCTACGAACTGGTCATGGTCAACGGTCCGGCCTGGAAGGCGCTGATCGAGGAGGAGTACGGCGACGGCATCATGTCGGCGATCGATTTCGACATGGTGATGGAGCGCCTGCCCAATCCGAAGGGCGACCGCGTCAAGATCACCATGAGCGGCAAATTCCTGCCGTACAAATATTACGGCGCCAGCGGCAATGTGCCGGAATATGGCTTCAAGGAGGGATAGCTGGTTGGCATTCCGGGGGTGCGTCGCAGACGTCCCCCGGAATGCCGCTTTCGCCTTATTTCCCGGCCTTCACCTCGGCCGCCGCCACCGCGATCAACTCGTTCATCTTGGCCCGAATCGCCTGTTCGGTGATGGCGACGTTCTTCGCGGCGAAATCGGCCATGACCTTGCGCAGGACGTCGGCGTCACCGGCTTCCTCGAAATCGGCCGCGACCACCTCCTTGGCATAGGCCGTGGCGGCATCGCCGGTAATGCCGAGCTTTTCGGCCGCCCACAGCCCGAGCAGGCGGTTGCGGCGGGCTTCCGCCTTGAATTTCTGCTCCTCGTCGAGGGCGAACTTCTTCTCGAAGCCTTCCTCGCGCTTGTCCAACGTGCTCATGCCTTTTCCAATTCCCTGCTGACTGGACCCGGCCGGCCCTCGTTGCGAGAGCCCCGGTGCATGCCTAGATAGGGGGCACGAATCGGCAAAACAACGAGCCGTTAAGCCGCAGGCAAGACGGTATAAGTTTGATGCCGGACGGCCGGATCGATTGTGCTGGGACAGCCAATCGGATAGGTTGCCTAAGGCTGGGTTCCCGTTCTGTTTCTAGGGGTTCCGGGCCGTTCACGGCAGCTCCGCTGTGGGTCGTAGTCTCGTCAACCGGAGCACACCAGATACATGGATTTCAACAAAACACGGTACATCCCCATGAGCCGTCGGCGTCGCATTTATGAAGGCAAGGCAAAGGTTCTTTACGAAGGCCCGGAGCCCGGTACCCTGATCCAGCACTTCAAGGACGACGCCACCGCGTTCAATGCGAAAAAGCATCAGGTGATCGAGGGCAAGGGTGTCCTCAACAACCGGATCTCGGAGTACCTGTTTCAGCACCTCAACGACATCGGGGTGCCGACCCATTTCATCCGCCGCCTCAACATGCGCGAGCAGTTGATTCGCGAAGTCGAGATCGTGCCGCTCGAAGTGGTGGTGCGGAACGTTGCCGCCGGTTCGCTGTCGCAGCGCCTCGGCATCGAGGAGGGCACGCAGCTGCCCCGTTCGATCATCGAGTTCTACTACAAGAACGACCAGCTCAACGACCCCATGGTGTCGGAAGAGCACATCACCGCTTTCGGCTGGGCGACACCGCAGGAGATCGACGACATCATGGCGCTTGCCATCCGTGTCAACGACTTCCTCACCGGTCTCTTCCTCGGCATCGGCATCCGCCTCGTCGACTTCAAGATGGAGTGCGGCCGACTGTTCGAGAACGACATGATGCGGATCATCGTCGCCGACGAGATCTCGCCGGATAGCTGCCGTCTGTGGGACATCAAGTCGAACGAGAAGCTCGACAAGGACCGTTTCCGCAGGGATCTCGGTGGGCTGCTCGAGGCCTATACCGAAGTCGCCAAGCGTCTCGGCATCCTCATGGAGAACGAGCGTCCGGCGGGCTCCGGCCCGGTGCTGGTGAAGAGCTAAGAGGAATCTGACGTGAAGGCACGTGTTACCGTGACGTTGAAAACGGGCATCCTCGATCCGCAGGGCAAGGCGATCGAGGGTGCGTTGAAGTCGCTCGGCGTCGACGGCGTCGCCAGCGTCCGCCAGGGCAAGGTGTTCGACATCGAGCTCGCCGGCGCGGACAAGGCGAAAGCGGAGGCGGCGTTGAAGGACGCCGCCGACAAGCTGCTGGCGAACACCGTGATCGAGAATTATCGGGTCGAGCTGATCGGGTGAACGGGATGGCTCACAGCCACCCGACCCGACGAAAACGCCAGTACAGCGCCCCGCACGAGACTAGCATCACGCCGAGCAGCGTGTAATAGCCGTACTCCCAGTCCAGCTCCGGCATGTGCTTGAAGTTCATGCCGTAGATGCCGGCGAGCGCGGTCGGGATCGCGATGATCGCGAGCCAGGAGGCGAGCTTCTTGGAGACCGCCGTCTCCTGGGCCTGGCCGACCAGCAGGCTCGCTTCGAAGGCGAACGCCAGCACCTCGCGCATCGAATCGATCCGCTCCTGGATGTTGCGGACGTGGTCGGTGACGTCGCGGAACAGCGGCTGCATCGTCGCGCGCACCATCGCCAGCTCGTCGTGCTCGAGCCGGCGGCAGACCTCGACCAGAGGGCCGATCGCGGTCCGGAGCCGCAAGAGGTCGCGGCGCAGCATGTAGAGCCGTTCGATCTGCGCCTTGCTGATCGACTTGGAGAGCACGTCATCCTCGATGCTCTCGACCTCTTCGTGAATGCTCTCGAGCACGGGCGAGTAGTTGTCGACGATGAAATCGAGAATGGCGTAGAGGATGTAGTCCTCGCCGCGCGCGAGCGCTCGCGGGCAGCTTTCGCAGCGTTCGCGCACCGGCGTGTAGGACGTCGACGCACCGTGGCGCACCGAGACCAGATAGCCTTCGCCGACGAAGATGTGCGTCTCGCCGAAGGCGATCCGGCCCTCGATCAGTTGCGCCGTGCGCGCCACGATGAACAGGGCCTCACCATATTGCTCGATCTTCGGTCGCTGATGGGCATGGTTGGCGTCCTCGATGGCGAGCTCGTGCAGGTCGAACTGCTTCTGCACCGCGCTGAGCAGCGCCATGTCGGGCTCGTGCAGCCCGATCCAGACCACGTGGCCGGGCTTCGCCCGCCAGCTCGAGGCTTCGCTGATGGCGATATTGGCGACGCGCCGGCCGTCGACATAGGCACCGGCGGCGATGACGCCCTCGGTGGACACCGGCTCGGAGAGGGATGCGGGCAGCGAGGGGACATTCATGGCTTTGATCCCGGGCGAATCGATCGGCCGAATGGCGGGCTATGGCCTGTGCACAACGCTCGCGGGCAAGGCTAGCACTGGTAAAATCCCCGTCAAATGGTTATGTCTGCTGCCGATTTGGCAGCCGTGCCAGCCCCATTCAATCCTCGTTCGGAACCTCTGCCATGAAAGCCGCCATCCTCGTCTTTCCCGGAATCAACCGCGAGCGCGACATGGCGCGTGCCTTGAGGCTGATCTCGGGCAGCGAGCCCACAATGGTCTGGCATGCCGAGACGTCGCTGCCTGATGGTACCGACCTCGTGGTCGTTCCCGGCGGGTTCTCCTATGGTGATTACCTGCGCTGCGGCGCGATTGCGGCGCGGGCGCCGGTGATGGACGCGGTGCGCGACTATGCGGCCAAGGGCGGTCTCGTGCTCGGCGTCTGCAATGGCTTTCAGATCCTCTGCGAGTCCGGCCTCTTGCCTGGCGTCCTGATGCGCAATGCGCGGCTGAAATTCATCTGCCACGACGTGCATCTGCGCGTCGAGCGCTCCGACACGCCGTTCACGCGCGGCTACAATGCCGGGCAGGTGATCCGCGTGCCCATCGCGCATGGCGAGGGCAATTATGCAGCGGATGCCGAGACCATCAAGCGGCTCGAAGGCGAGGGTCGCGTGCTCTACCGCTATTGCTCGGCCGACGGCGCGATCGACGATATCAGCAACATCAATGGCGCCGCGCAATCCATCGCCGGCATCGTCAACGACAAGGGCAACGTGCTCGGCATGATGCCGCATCCGGAAAACCACGTCGAAGACATCATGGGCTGCACCGACGGCCGCGGCCTGTTCGCTGGCATCACCGCGCATCTGGAAAAAGCCGCGTGATTGCGTTCGTGCTGAAGCGGCTGCCGGCCGCTGTCGCCGTGGTTGCGTTCGCGACAGCCGCGCTCGCGCAGGATTTCCCCAAGCGTCCCGTCACCATGATCGTGCCGTTCGCGGCTGGCGGCACCTCCGACGTGATCGCGCGCACCGTTGCCGAGCAGATGGGCATCGCGCTCGGCCAGACCATCGTGATCGAGAACGTCGCCGGCGCCGGCGGATCGACCGCACTGGCGCGTGCCTCCCGCGCCGAGCCTGACGGCTACACCATTGCGATCGGCAATGCCGGCACCAACGCCGCGACCTATACGATTTATCCCAAACTGCCGTTCACGCCGGACTCCTTCGTGCCGATCGCCATGGTGGCGAAAACGTTCGGCATCATCGCCGTGCGCAAAGATTTTCCGGCAAAGGACCTGAAGGAGTTCATCGCCTACGCCAAGGCCAATCCGGGCAAGATCAATCTCGGCCATGCCGGCGTCGGCTCTTCGAATTACCTGATCTGCAAGAGCTTCGTCACAGCCGCCGGGATCGACGCGACGCTGGTCGGCTATCGCGGCGCCGCGCCCGCGCTCACCGACGCGATCGGCGGCCAGATCGACGGCGTCTGCGATGCGGCAGCCTCGGTCTCGCAGTCGATCAACGAGAAGCTGGCGCGCGGGCTCGTGGTCGGCTCGACCGTCCGGCTCGCCACAGTGCCCGACCTGCCGACGTCAGCCGAAGCCGGCCTGCCCGAATTCGAGGCGCAGGGCTGGAACGGCCTGTTCGCGCCCAAGGGCACCCCGCCGGCGATCATCGCCAGGCTGAATGCCGCCGCGCGTACGGCCGTGGAAACCGACGCGGTGAAGAAACGGTTCGCCGATCTTTCGACCGTGGCACCCGATCCCGACGAGCACACGCCCGAGGTGCTGCAAAAGCTCGTGACGCGCGACGTCGAGAAGTATCGGAAGATGCTGGCTGACGACGCCAAGTAATAGCTAGCGTCGTTTCAGCCGTTCCGTCGGCACCGTCATCGCGGCGACGCCCGCCATGACCAGCACCAGGCCCAGCGCCAGGTTCGAGGGCACGATCTCGCCGAGCAGCAGCACGGAGAGGCCGACGCCGATCGGGATGCGCAAATAGCCTTGCGCGTTGGTCGTCAGCGTGCCGAGCCGTCCCAGGCACATGTAGAACAGCATCAGCCCCACGGCGCTGGAGACGATGCCCATGACGATGGTGGCTATGATCGCCGTCGGCGTCGGGTGCAGCGTCCAGGGCTGGTCGATGATCAGCGAAGGCGGCAGCAGCACGAGGCCGCCGAACAGCAGCGAGCCGGCTGCCACCACCATCGGATCGTATTCGGACAGCCGCAGCCCGAAGATGGTTGCGCAGGCGAACGAGATGGTGGCGAGCAGGATGGCGATCTCCGCCACGATCTCGCTGCCGACGCCGCGCAGCGCATCCAGGCCGACGATGACGATTGTGCCGGCAAGGCCGAGGAGCGCGCCCAACAGCTTCAACAGCGTTGCTGGCTCGTGACGCGTGATCAGGGAGGTGATCAGGAAGGCGAAGATCGGCGTGGTCGAGGCCAGCACCACCGTGTTCGACGCCGGCACATATTGCTGAGACCAGGTGATGATCAGGAACGGAAAGGTCGAGTTGATCAATTGCTGGGTCGCGAACAGCTTCCAGGCCTTCGCATCGGTCGGAATCCTGACGCCGCGCATCCACAGGATCGCGAACAGGAAGGCGGCCGCGATCAGCGAGCGCGCCGAGATGAAGGTCACAGGCGGGATCGTATCCAGCGCGAGCTTGGCCAGCGGATAGGTTGAGCTCCAGCAGCAGGCCAGCGCGACCAGCAGCGCATAGTCACGCCAGTTGCGCGCGCTGGTGGCGGGCATGGACGGCAGCGGCGAGGCCGAGGCGCGACCCGTCGGCGGTGTGCTCTGCGGCACCTTGGTGTTGCTCCCGGCGCGACAGCGCTGGACCCAAGTCTGGGCGACGGGGCGCCAAAAGGGAAGGCGGCGAGCTATGCGTTTGGCTGTGGTGCCGGCTTCCGCTTCACCCGCTTGATCGTGCCGGAGAAGGTGAACAGGGGCCGCCCGCCTGACGTCAGCTTGCCGCGCAGGAAGATCAACGAGCCGCCGGCGCGGGAGACCTCGCCGACGCATTCGATCAGCTCGCCTTCGCGTGCCGCGTCGAGGAAGTCGCAGGCGAAATTGGTGGTCACGGCCGGCCCATCCAGCTCGTGGGTGGCGATCGCGAACAGGCAATAGTCGGAGAATGCCATGAAGCAGCCGCCATGGACGTTTCCGGAGCCGTTGAGGTGCTTCTTCTCGACCCGGAACGCCGAGCGGACGCTGCCGTCGTCCTCGATCCTGTGCCAGAACGGGCCGATATGGCTCTCAAAACTGTCGCGAATCCAGGTTCGCCAGCCCTGGAATTCCCCATCGGTGGCGACGTGGAGGTCGGGGCGGCGGGGCGGGGGCGCTTTGGTCAATTCGTGCAAGGAAATGGGCCTTCAATTGCGAGTCGTTTGCCCTTAAATCCGATCTGTCCACGCTGTGCAATTCCTGTTCCCGCAGCCCCCGGCCGCAAAACGTGGACAGCGGGAAAATGCGCCATAAAGGGCTTTTCCAAGCCGTCCGATGTTCCTAAGAACGGCCCACCGCCGTCGAAAGCCTCGAATCCATGAAGAACGAACCCAAGATCACTCCCGAGCTTATTGCCGCCCACGGGCTCAAGCCGGACGAGTATGAGCGCATTCTGAAGCTGATCGGGCGGGAGCCAACTTTCACCGAGCTCGGCATCTTCTCGGCGATGTGGAACGAGCACTGCTCGTACAAATCCTCGCGCCTCCATCTGAAGGGCCTGCCGACCAAGGCGCCCTGGGTGATCCAGGGCCCGGGCGAGAATGCCGGCGTGATCGACATCGGCGACGGCCAGGCCGTGGTCTTCAAGATGGAGAGCCACAACCACCCGAGCTACATCGAGCCGTACCAGGGCGCGACCACCGGCGTCGGCGGCATCTTGCGCGACGTCTTTACGATGGGCGCGCGCCCGATCGCCTGCCTCAATGCGCTGAGCTTTGGCGCACCGGAGCATGCCAGGACGCGGCATCTCGTCTCCGGCGTCGTCGCCGGGGTCGGCGGCTATGGCAATTCCTTCGGCGTGCCGACGGTCGGTGGTCAGGTCCGCTTCCACACCCGCTATGACGGCAACATTCTCGTCAACGCGATGGCGGTCGGCCTCGCCGATACCGACAAGATCTTCTATGCCGCCGCCTCCGGCGTGAACATGCCGATCGTCTATCTCGGCTCCAAGACTGGCCGCGACGGCATCCACGGCGCCTCGATGGCCTCGGCCGAGTTCGACGACAAGTCCGAAGAGAAGCGCCCGACCGTCCAGGTCGGCGATCCCTTTGCCGAAAAGCTGCTGTTAGAGGCCTGCCTCGAGATCATGGAGAAGGGCTGCGTCATCGCGATCCAGGACATGGGCGCGGCGGGTCTGACCTGTTCGGCGGTCGAGATGGGCGCCAAGGGCGATCTCGGCGTCGATCTCGATCTCGATGCGGTGCCGACGCGCGAGATCGGCATGAGCGCCTACGAGATGATGCTCTCGGAGAGTCAGGAGCGCATGCTCATGGTGCTCAAGCCCGAGAAGGAGAAAGAGGCCGAGGCGATCTTCAAGAAGTGGGGCCTCGATTTCGCCGTGGTCGGCTACACCACGCCGAGCAAGCGCTTTGTGGTCAAGCATGGCGGCGACGTCATGGCCGATTTGCCGATCAAGGAACTCGGCGACGAGGCGCCGCTCTATGACCGCCCGCATGTCCCCTCCGCCGCTTTGCCTGTCGTGCATGCGCGCGAAGTGGCGGCGCCGATGAGTCTCGGTGCCGCGCTCGAAAAGCTGATCGGCACGCCCGACATGTGCAGCAAGCGCTGGGTCTGGGAGCAGTACGACCACGTCATTCTCGGCAACACCATGCAGCGTCCCGGCGGCGATGCCGCCGTGGTGCGCGTGCAGGACGGCCCGAAGGGCCTGGCGCTGACCGTCGACGTGACGCCGCGCTATTGCGAGGCCGATCCTTATCAAGGCGGCATGCAGGCCGTGGCGGAAGCCTGGCGCAACATCACCGCCGTCGGCGGCAAGCCGCTTGCGATCACCGACAATCTCAATTTCGGCAATCCCGAGCGGCCCGAGATCATGGGCCAGTTCGTCGGCTGCCTGAAGGGCATCTCGGAAGCCTGCCGCACGCTCGACTTCCCGGTCGTCTCCGGCAATGTCTCGCTCTACAACGAGACCAACGGCCGCGCGATCCTGCCGACGCCCTCCATCGGCGGCGTCGGCCTGCTCGACGACTTCACCAAGTCGGCCTCGCTCGCCTTCAAGGCCGAAGGCGAGGCGATCCTCCTGATCGGCGAAACTCACGGCTGGCTCGGTCAGTCCGTTTACCTGCGCGACATCTGCGGTCGCGAGGAGGGGGCGCCGCCGCCGGTCGATCTCGCGGCCGAGAAGCGCAACGGCGACTGCGTGCGCGGCATGATCCATGCGGGCACCGCGACCGCCGTGCACGATCTCTCCGACGGCGGTCTTCTGATCGCGCTGGCCGAGATGGCGATGGCGAGCGGCATCGGCGCCAAACTGCTGGCGGCGCCGACCGCGCTGGTGCCTCAGGCCTATTGGTTCGGTGAGGACCAGGCGCGCTATCTCGTCACCGTGCCTGAAACCGAGGCCGGCCGCGTGCTCGCCAAGATGCGCGGCTGCGAGGTGCCCTGCGTGCGGATCGGCACCACCGGCGGCGACGCCGTCGCGATCGCCGGCGAGGCGCCTGTTGCGATTGACACGCTCAGGGCATCGTTCGAGCGCTGGCTGCCGGAGTATATGGGCGGGAAAGCGGCCTGAGGCGCTGAACCGGTAGCCCGGATGAGCGAAGCGACATCCGGGTCTTTGTCGTGAGGTTTCCCGGATATCGCTTCGCTCATCCGGGCTACGGTATCGTGCCTCACAACACGTGCGAGGCCCCCGGAATCTTCCGTAAGGCCGCAGTCAGTCCCCAGCTCAAGGTCACCGTGAGCACGAAGCCGATCGTGGCTTTCACGATCGCAGGCCAGCTGTAGTCGTACAGCGCGTACTGGATCCACAACGCGATCGGGTAGTGCACCAGGAAGATGCCGTAGGCATCCGCCTGCATGCGGTCGAGCAGGTTCGGGCCCGGCGACTTCTGGTGCAGGAAGAAGGCGAGGATCGCGAGCAGGATCGAGCCTGAGAACAGCACGAAGAACGTGCCGTAGATCGCCTGATACCAGTGCGGCTGCGGGTCTGGATTGCCCAGAACTTCGCGCTTGATGTAGATCATGCCCCACATCAGGCAGTAGGGGATCAGCGTGGCGATCACCCAGAGCCAGCGTTGTTTCGGCAACTGGCCGCCGGCGCTGAGGATGCCGCGATCGAAGTTCGCCGCTCCAACGCTGACGCCGATGAAGAAATAGGCGAAGTAGAGCAGGATGCGGCTCGCCTGCACCGAGAACGGCCCGAGCTCGAACCATTTGCTTCCGCCGAAATAGAGCAGCGCCGGCACGTAGGCGATTGTCGTCACGACGACGAGCAGCAGCCAGAATACGGCCGGCTGGTCGAATCCGCGTAGCGACACGCGGTTGCCCGGGTCGACCAGATGCGCGGAGACCCGGTAGAGCAAGCTCGCGGTCAGGTCGAACGCCAGCAGCACCCACACGAACCAGATCGGGCCGCTCGGCCACGGGCCAACCGTGATCGTCTTCCACCAGAACGCCGTGAAGCTCAGCCCGGGATCGTGCCGCAGCGCGATCGCGTAATAGGCGAGGGGAATCACGGTGAACGCCGCGATCGCGAACGGCAGCCCGAGCCGCAACAGGCGGTCGCGGAGAAAAACTGACGGCGCCTTGCGCGCGATGCCCGGCCAGGTGAACAGTCCTGACAGGAAGAAGAACATGGCCATGAAGAAGCTGTCGGTGGCCAGCACGACGATGTCGAAGCCGATCCAGGACGCCGGATCGGTGTGCCCGAAATAGGTGTAGGGAATGACGGCGTGGTGCAGCAGCACCACCAGCGTGAGGAAGGTGCGGGCGCGATCGAGCGACAGATTGCGCGCCTTGGCCTTCGGCACCGCGTGCGCCTCTGCGCCGATCGTCGCTGAATGTGACATCGTCATCGTGGCCGCCCCGGTCGCGCTTTCCGTCCCGGCCGGACTTTGCCGCCGGGAACCGGATTCAGCAAGGGTCGTTTGGGACGCCCGCAGGTCTCGAGACCGCTAGGAACCAGTTCCCTGCGACGAAGTTAGCGTTCGCCAAAAGGGCTTGGGACCGCGGCAAGCGGTACAATTTCGGAGCTGGCGATGACGATCCTGAAATGGGCGCTGATCTTCCTACTTGTCTCGATCGTGGCCGGCGTGCTCGGCTTCACCGGCATCTCGGCCGCCTCCGCCGACATCGCCCGCTTCCTGTTCTACGTGTTCGTCGCGATTTTCCTGGTGCTACTGATCCTGGGGCTCACGATATTCAGGGCGTAGCGGGGCTCGCGTCAGCATTCCCAGTCGTCGTGCCCGCGCTTGCCGTCTTCGCTGAAGCTTCGCCGGCCCAACACCCGTAGCCCGGCGAAGCCTTGGCGGAGCCGGGTCCCGGGCATCCACGTCCTTTGTATCCGCGGCAGCCAAGAACGTGGATGGCCGGGACGAGCCCGGCCATGACAGCAGGCCCTATGTGGGCTTACCCCACTTCCTCGATCTTCACCTTGTCCGGATAGAAGGCGAGATGGCCCGAAATCTCGGTCATCGCGGGAAAGGGCGCCTCATAGGTCCAGATCGCGTTATCCAGCGTCTTGCCGTCGGCCTTGACGCTGTAATAGCTCGCATCCCCTTTGTAGGGGCAATGGGTGACACGGTCGGTGCGCTCCAGCAGCGCCATATTGGCGTCCTGTCGCGGCACATATTGCACCGCCGGATATTTCGCCTCTTTCAGCGTCAGCGCCTTGGTGGTCTCGGCGATCACGATATCGCCGGCCGTGACGCGGACGCGCCGGGGATTTGGGGTGATGGTGATGGGGTGGTCGGGCCCTGGAAGCTTCATGATTTCACGCCTTTTTCGATCGCTCTGCCGCGCGCGGCACTTTGTCGTGGCTTTATCCAGATCGGATCACCGATATAGTGCCGGAAGGCGTGACGTAGAAGGCCGTTCACGCTAAGTTTGGGCCCGCCGGCTTTGCATATCCGGACCCCGGCAGCGATTCTACGACAAGGCTGATTGCAGCCGAGACAGGAGCACGACCCGAATGCCAATGGACGCCCACGATATCGAGGCGATGATCAAGGCGGCGATCCCCGATGCCGAGGTGACCATCCGTGACCTCGCCGGGGACGGCGATCACTATGCCGCGACCGTGATCTCGGAAACCTTCCGCGGCAAGTCCCGCGTCCAGCAGCACCAGATCGTCTATCAGTCCCTGCGCGGCCAGATGGGCGGCGTGCTGCATGCGCTGGCGCTGCAAACCGGTGTGCCGGGCGCCTGATCTGCTCGTGACGGGGGGATGACGATGGCTGCGGACAATCCGCGCGGCGCGATGTTTCGCGTCATCCTGCCAAACCAGCACAGCCGCGTCACCAATGCCGAGCTGTTCTTCGACCTGGTCTTCGTCTTCGCGATCACGCAGGTCTCGCACACATTGCTGCACCATTTCACGCCGCTCGGTGCGGTGCATGTCGCGGTGCTGTTTCTCGCGGTATGGTGGGTGTGGGTCTACACCGCCTGGGTCACCAACTGGCTCGATCCCGAACTGACGCCGGTCCGGATCCTGATCTTCCTGATGATGCTGGGCGGTCTCGTGCTGTCCACGACGATCCCGACCGCGTTCGAGGAGCGGGGCCTGTGGTTCGCGATCGCCTACGCAACGATGCAGGTCGGGCGCACAGCCTTCTGGATGTTTGCAACGCCGCGGCATCGAACTGCGGTCCGGCACAATGCGATCCGCATCCTGACGTGGCTCTCGGTCTCCGCGATCTTCTGGATTCTCGGCGGCCTCGCCCATGACGAGGCGCGACTATGGTTCTGGATCGTGGCGCTGACGATCGAATACATCTCGCCGGCGGTCCGCTTCTGGGTGCCGAAGCTTGGCTTCTCGTCGGTCGAGGCCTGGGCCGTCGAAGGCGGCCACATGGCCGAGCGCTGCTCGCTGTTCGTCATCATCGCGCTTGGCGAGGCCGTCGTCGTCAACGGCGCGACCTTTGCCGAGCTGGACTGGACCGCGGACAACATTTTGGCCTTCGTCTCCGCGCTGGTCGGCAGCATTGCGATGTGGTGGGTCTATTTCCACAAGGGCGCCGAGGCCGGCGCCGAGCGCATCTCGAAATCCGCCGAATCCGGCCGGTTGGCGCGGCTCGCCTACACCTATCTGCACATGCCGATCGTCGCTGGCATCATCCTGACCGCGGTCTCCGACGAGCTCGTGCTGAAGCATCCGTTCGGGCAGTCCGATATCAGGATCATCGTCAGCACGATCGGCGGTCCCTTGCTGTTCCTGGTCGGCACGATCCTGTTCAAGCACGCGATCCGCGGCTTCCTCCAGCTCTCGCATGGGATTGGCATCATCGCGCTCGCGGCGCTGTCGTGGTTTGCCGCCGAGCTGTCCCCGCTATGGCTGTCGGTCGCCGCAACGGTGATCATGATCGTTGTTGCGGTATGGGAGTCGGTCTCGCTGGGATCGACGCCGGAAGAAGCCGAGGAGCATCAGAGCACGGACCGCGGTAGCGCCTGACTTGAACGCCTCGTCCTTCGAGACGACCGCTCCGCGGTCTCCTCAGGATGAGGCTAATCAGCGCCGGTGCCCGTCGAAACTGCTGCCACGGATACCGTCCTCATCCTGAGGAGCCCGCCTAAGGCGGGCGTCTCGAAGGATGCGCCGCAGGAAACGGAGGAATTTCTACTCCGCCGCCTCCAGCGCGTGCACCGAGAACATCTTCGCGGCATCGGTCCAGCTCTCACGCACACGCCAGCCCGCGCCCTGCGCCAGCGCGGCAAAACGCTCGAGGCTGTATTTGTAGCTGTTCTCGGTGTGGATGCTCTCGCCCGCGCGGAACGAAAAGCTGGTGCCGAGCAGGCGCACGGTCTGGCTCTTCTTGCTGATCAGGTGCATCTCGATGCGGTGCCGCTCGCGATTGTAGATCGCGCGATGGGTGAAGGCGGAGAGGTCGAAATTGCCGCCGAGCTCGCGGTTGATCCGCACCAGCACATTGAGGTTGAAGCGCGCGGTGACGCCGGCGGCATCGTTATAGGCGTCGTGGAGCAGACGCTCCTCCTTCTCGAGGTCGGCGCCGATGATCATCTGCGCACCCCGGCCCAGGATGGCGCGCGCGCTCTTCAGGAAGGCCTGCGCTTCATGCGGCTCGAAATTGCCGATGGTCGAGCCCGGGAAGAACCCGACCTTGGGCATCGTCGCCACCGCCTTGGGCAGCTCAAACGGCGTGGTGAAGTCGGCCGCCACCGGGTAGATGCCGAGTGACGGAAAATCCCGCTTCAGGCCGTTAGCCTGCGCCGTGAGGAAGTCGCCAGAGATGTCGACGGGCACATAGGCCGCGAACTTGCACTGGTTGAGCAGCAGGCGGACCTTTGTGGTCGCGCCTGCGCCGAATTCGACGAGGGCGGCGTGCTCCGGAATGATCTTTGCGATCTCGCTGCCCCGCTCCTTCAGGATCGCCAGCTCCGTGCGCGTCGGGTAATATTCCGGCAGCCGTGTGATCGCTTCGAACAATTCCGATCCGGCCGCATCATAGAAATACTTCGGCGACAGCTTTTTGGGCTGCTGCGAGAGGTCCTCGATGGCCTCGCGCGCAAAGGCGGTGGTTTGTTCGTCGGGAAGATGGGCTTCGGCCAAAGCGCTGGCGTGCACATTCATGATACTCTCCTGAACGCGCTGTCCGGCGCGCATTTGTCGTCGGATGAGAATTTTACTCGTAGTCGGCGAGCCGCAGTCCCGTGAATTGCCAGCGGTGGTGCGGATAAAAGAAGTTGCGATAGGTAATACGGCTGTGCCCCTCCGGGGTTGCAAGCGAAGAGCCGCGCAGCACCAGCTGGTTGACCATGAACTTGCCGTTGTATTCGCCGAGCGCGCCTTCGATGGCGCGATAGCCGGGGTAAGGCGAGTAGGACGATCGCGTCCACTGCCAGACGATGCCGAAGGCATCGTTGAGCTGGCCCGCGCGGGCCGCGACCTCCCACTCCATCTCGGTCGGCAGATGTTTTCCGGCCCAGCGCGCAAAGGCGTCAGCCTCGTAATAGCTGACGTGGCAGACGGGCGCGTCAGGATCGACCGGCTTGAGGCCGGCCAGCGTCATCACATGCCATTGGCCGTCGATCTCGCGCCAATGGCCGGGGGCGTCCCAGCCCTCGTTGTTGACGGCTGCAAAACCGTCCATCAGCCACAGCGTTGCGGTCCGGTAGCCGCCGTCGCGCATGAAGGCGAGCCATTCGCCATTGGTGACGAGATTGCGTGCGAGCTTGACCGGGCCGACGAGGGCGCGATGCGCCGGCTTCTCGTTGTCGAAATGAAAACTGTCATCCACGTGACCGACGGTGTGGATGCCTTCGTTCAGCGTCAGCCAATCCTCACTGGCCGGCGTCGCGGCCGGGAAGCGCCAGTCCGGATCATAGGCCGGCGGGATCGGGTTCTGCGCGAAAGCGTGCAGGATGTCAGTGACCATCAATTCCTGATGCTGCTGCTCGTGATTGAGGCCGACCTCGACCAGCGGCGCGATCTCGCGAAGCTTGTCCTCGCCGGCGTCGCGGAAGAATTTCACGACGGCAGCGTCGACATATTTTCGATAGGCGCCGACCTGATCGGCGCTCGGGCGGGTGATGTCGCCGCGGTGATTGCGGGAATGGCGCGGACCGGCGCTGACGTAATAGGAATTGAACAGGAAAGCGAAGTCAGGGTGAAAGGGCTGGTAGCCCGCACAGTGCTCGCCGAGCACGAACTGCTCCCAGAACCAGGTGGTGTGCGCCCGGTGCCATTTCGTCGGGCTCGCGTCCGGCATGGACTGGATCTGCTGGTCCTCCGGCGACAGCGGCGCGGCCCTGCGCTCGGTCTCGTCGCGGACGGTGAGAAACGCGTCCTCCAGCCTCTGGGCAAGGCCGCCCAAATCGGCCGACGGTGACGGGGCGGGGGCCGTAGCGGAGGCTTGTTTCGTCACGTTTTTCTCCAGACAGGACAAGAGAACGTTGTTGGCGTTGCCGGGTTCCAAAACGCCGGGTTCGTCCTAGATAGGGGCTCCGTGACGGTATGAAAGTCCTCCCTGGCGATGATATTCGTGGCATCATGCAATGGGCCGCTGTTGCCGAGAGCGGTCCGCCCAGGGGCCGCTCGCCGCCATTTTACTTTGGATGCACAACGGTTTGGGCTACATATATAGGCAGGGATCGGGTTAAATCGGCTGAGCCAGCCCGAAGCGATTGGAGTGGGCTCCGCCCAGAAGGACACGGATATGAGCATCGAGGAATTTATCGCCAACGAAGTGAAGTCGAACGACGTGGTTCTGTTCATGAAGGGCACACCGCAATTTCCGCAATGCGGGTTCTCCGGCCAGGTCGTCCAGATTCTCGACCACATCGGCGTCGGCTATAAGGGCCTCAACGTTCTCGAATCCGCCGAACTGCGCAACGGCATCAAGGACTATTCGAACTGGCCGACCATTCCGCAGCTCTATGTGAAGGGCGAGTTCGTCGGCGGCTGCGACATTGTCCGCGAGATGTTCCAGGCTGGTGAATTGCAGCAGCTCTTCTCCGAAAAGGGCGTCGCTGTCGCGGCCTGATACATGACCCAACTGACGCGCCGGATCGGCGGCGCGGAGCTCAAGGTCATCGTTGCTGACATCACCACGCTGAGCGTTGACGCCATCGTCAACGCGGCCAACACGTCGCTCCTGGGTGGGGGCGGCGTCGATGGCGCGATCCATCGGGCGGCCGGGCCCGAGCTTCTAGCCGAGTGCCGGAAGCTCGGAGGATGCCCGACCGGCGATGCCAAGATCACGAAGGGTTACCTTCTTCCTGCGCGCCATGTGATCCATGCGGTCGGCCCGGTCTGGCACGGCGGCACTCGCGGCGAGGCAGAGGCGCTGGGCTCCTGTTATCGCCGTGCGCTCGAGCTCTGTGAGGCCAATCAGCTGACCTCCGTGGCGTTCTCCGCGATTTCGACCGGGGTTTACGGCTTTCCGGCCGACCAGGCCGCGAAGATTGCGGTCCATGCGACCATTGAAGCCCTGCCGGCCGCGCCGCTGGTCGTCGACGTCGTATTTTGTTGTTTCTCGGAAAAGAGCGCGGCTCTGCACGCGGACGTTCTGGCGCGGTATGGCGGCCCTTGTGCCTGATGACGTGGTCGGTACACTCCGCCGGGCCATGTTCCGGGGAGGGGATATGATTTCACAGTCTGGACTGCGCGCGCTGGTCTGCGCCGCGCTTGTGCCGTTAGGTGCGATGTCGTTCGCGCGGGCGGAGGGCACCTACGAGATTCCGGCCGGCGCGCATTTCAACCAGGACAAGCTCGCCAAAGTCACCGACTTCTTCAAGAACGAGGTCGCGACCGGCAAGATCGCCGGCGCAAATGTGCTCATCAAGCAACATGGCAAGCCGGTCTACCACGAAGTCTTCGGCGTGCAAGACGCGGTCAGCAAGGCGCCGATCACCGACAAGACGATCTTCCGCCTGTTCTCGATGAGCAAGGCGATCACTTCCGTCGTCGCAGTGAAGTTGATCGAGGAAGGTACGATCAAGCTCGACGATCCCGTCTCGAAATACATTCCGTCCTTTGCCAATGTGAAAGTCGGCGTCGAGAAGAAAGCCGAGGACGGCACCAAGTCGCTCGAGCTCGTGCCGCCGAACCGGCCGATGACGGTGCACGATTTGATGACGCACACCTCGGGCGTCACCTACGGCTTCTACGGCGACAGCCTGGTCCGCAAGGCCTATCGCGAAGCCAACATCTATGCCGGCGATTTCGACCTCGCCGAGTTCGCCGAGCGCATCGCAAAACTTCCGCTGCACAACCAGCCGGGCGCGCTGTGGCAATACGGCCATTCCACCGACATCCTGGCGCGAGTCATGGAAGTCGCGGCCGGCAAGCCGCTCATCGAGATCGAGCGGGAGAAGCTGCTCGACCCCCTCGGCATGGTCGACACCGGCTTCTTCGTCACCGATCCCGAGAAGCAGAAGCTGCTGGCGCAGCCGGTGCCGAACGACAGCGATTTCCGGGTCGGGCGGATCAATGATCCGACGGTCGTCAAGAAGATCCAGTTCGCCAGCGGCGGTATGGTTACGACCATGGCTGATTATGAGCGCTTTACGCAGATGTTGCTCAACGGCGGCAGCCTCGACGGCAAGACCATTCTCAAACCCGAGACGTTCAAGCTGATGGCCACCGACCAGATAGGCCCCAAGTCGGGCGTCGATCGCGATTATTTCTACTTCCCCGGCGATGGCTTCGGCTTCGGTCTCGGACTTGCGGTCCGCACCGATCCCGGCAACGCAAAACCGCCGCCGCCCGGCGATCTCGGCGAATTGAAATGGGACGGCGCCTCCGGCTGCTATTTCGTGATCGATCCCAAGCAGGACATGTTCTTCGTGCTGCTGGAGCAGACCCCGACCGAGCGCCAGCGCGTGCAGCGGACATTGAAGCAGCTGGTCTATGAAGCGATGGAGAATTGACATGTTCGGGCGCCGCGCATTGATCGCGGCGCTCGTTCTTCTCGCCGGCGGCATCGTTGCGAAGGCGGGTTCCGAGAGACCTGCGGTCCGCACGCTCTCGCCCGCGGGGCTGGCGAAGGTTTCCGACTACATCCGCAACGAGGTCGCCACCGGCAAGATCCCCGGCGCCATCCTGCTGCTTCAGCAGCACGGCAAGCCGGTGTATTACCAGAATTTCGGCGTCCGCGACTTCGCGACCGAACTCTCGATGAGCGCGGACACGATCTTCCGCCTCTACTCGATGTCGAAGCCGGTCACCTCAGTCATGGCGATGATGCTGGTTGAGGAGGGCAAGCTGTCGCTCGACGATCCCGTCTCGAAATACATTCCGGCCTTCGCCGGCATGAAGGTCGGTATCGAGAAGAAGGCCGAGGACGGCAAAGTCGCCCTGGCGATGGAGCCGCTGGAGCGACCCATCACAATCACGGATCTGCTGCGCCACACCTCAGGGCTGCCTTACGGCTATTACGGCGGCGGTATGGTGCGCGAGCTCTACGCGGACGCCAATCTCTTCAACAGCAATCTGACCAACGCCGAATTCGCCGCCAAGGTCGCCACGCTGCCGCTGGTCGAGCAGCCCGGCACGGTGTGGGATTATGGCTATTCCACCGACGTGCTCGGCCGCGTCGTCGAAATCATTGCCGGAAAGTCGCTGCTGCAGTTCGAGAAGGAGCGGCTGCTCGATCCGCTCGGCATGACCGAGACGGCTTTCTTCGTCGCCGATCCCGCCAAATTCCCGCGCATCGCCGAGCCGATGCCGGAGGATCGCAATATCAATCCGACGACGCAGGTCCGCGACATCAGGCGCCCCGCGACCTGGGAATCGGGCGGCGGCGGCATGGTCGGCACGGTAGGCGACTACGCCCGCTTCGCACAGATGCTGCTGAATGGCGGAATTTATGAGGGCCGACGCTATCTCAAGCCGGAGACCATCGCGCTGATGGCCTCGGATCATATCGGGCCGGAGACGAAGATCGCGCGCGACCAGAACTATTATCCAGGTGGATCTTCCGGCTTTGGTCTCGGCTTCGCCGTGCGCACCTCGGTGCCCCCTGGGACGGCGTGGCCGCTCGGCGAATATCGCTGGGACGGCGTCGGCGGCACGTTCTTCTTCATCGATCCCGAGGACGATCTGTTCGGGATCTTCATGGTGCAGACCCCGACGCAGCGTGGCCGGATTCAACTGGCGCTGAAGACGTTGATCTACCAGGCGATGGGGCGGTAGAGTCTTTTTGCGGTTTGCGTAGCCCGGATGAGCGCGCAGCGACATCCGGGACCCTGCGAGTGAAGTCCCGGGTATCGCTGCGCTCACCCGGGCTACGGGGCCCACGCTCCGCGCACGATCTCTCGGACGTAGCCGATCGTTTCCTCGACCTGGGCCGCATTGACGTCGAGATGGGTGCAGGCGCGGATGCGGCCGTCCATCATCGCAAGCGTGACGCCGCGCTGGCGCAGCGCCGCGACCATCTTGTCGCCGGGAATGCCGGCACCATCGGGCTTGAAGAACACCAGGTTGGTCTCGGGCTCCTGCACCTCGACGCCTGCGATCTGCGACAATCCGCGGGCGAGCGCGCGCGCATTGGCGTGATCGTCGGCAAGCCGCTCGACGTGATGGTCGAGCGCGTAGATGCAAGCCGCCGCGCAGATTCCGGCCTGTCGCATCGAGCCGCCGAGCCGCTGCTTCCATTGCCAGACCGCATCAATGAAAGCGCGCGAGCCCGCCAGCACGCCGCCGATCGGCGCGCCCAAGCCCTTCGAGAAGTCGATCCAGGCCGAATCCCAGCCCGCGGTCATGTCGCGCGGCGAGATGCCGCTCGCGACAGTGGCGTTGAGCAGGCGCGCGCCGTCCATGTGGGTGACGAGGCCATGTTGTTTCGCGATCGCGACGATCTCGTCGAGCGCGGCCTTCTTCCAGATCGTGCCGCCGCCGATATTGGCGGTCTGCTCGACGCTGACCACGGTCTGCGGCGGTTGGTAGCGGGTGCGCGGATGCAGCGCTTTGCGGAACGTCTCCGGCGTGAACTGGCCGTCGGGTCCCTTCAATTGCGTGACCTGGAAGCCGCCGATCGCGGCATGGGCCCCGCCTTCGCGCGCGATGATGTGCGCGCTTTCATGCGCGAGGATCTCGTCGCCGGGGCGGCAATGCACCAGCGTCGCGGTGACGTTGCACATCGTGCCTGACGGCATGTACACCGCGGCTTCCTTGCCGAGCAGCTCGGCGACGCGCGCGCACAGGGCGTTCACGGTCGGATCGTCGCCGACCTGCTCGTCGCCGACCTCCGCCCGCGCCATCGCCTCGCGCATCGCAGGTGTCGGCTTTGTCTGCGTGTCCGAGAGCAGATTGATGCGCACCGGCGGCGCCTTGGGATCGATCGGGGAAGGGGTGTAGAGCATGGCTGGTCTCGTCATTTCACCTAGTCGAATCGTTGCGACGTATTGCGTGCGTTTCTCAAGGACCTGAACTAGCCACGAGAACGTTGAGTGACGCGCTGCCGCGCGGCGAGAAGGATTTCGTCTGGCGTGTCGGCCGTAAAGATATTGCAATCAGGCAGAGCGAGCAGCCCCTGATATCGGCAGATCTGCTCGTCGCGGGAGAGGGCCTCCCATGCTCGAAGCGCCGCTTTAGTCGGCGCTGCCGAAGGCAGAGTGTTGGCGAACTGGTCGGCCGTGCGAGACATCGAAGGCATGCTATCAAACAAAAAGGCCCCGGAGAACCAGGGCCTTTGAGCGATTGATTTGCCGAACTATCAGCGCGAATAGAATTCGACGACCAGATGCGGCTCCATCTGCACCGGGAACGGCACGTCCGAGAGGTGCGGGATGCGAATGTATTTCGCGGTCATCTTGCCGTGGTCGACTTCGAGATAGTCGGGGGTGTCACGCTCGGAGAGCTGGCTGGCTTCGAGAACGTGAGCGAGCTGCTTGGAGGATTCCTTGACCTCGATCACATCGCCGAGCTTGACCAGATAGCTCGAGATGTTGACCTTGCGGCCGTTCACCTTGACGTGGCCGTGATTGATGAACTGGCGCGCGGCGAAGATCGTCGAGACGAACTTGGCGCGGTACACGACCGCGTCGAGACGGCGCTCGAGCAGGCCGATCAGGTTCTCGCCGGTATCACCCTTGAGGCGGCTGGCTTCGACATAGATGCTGTGGAACTGACGCTCGGAGATGTTGGCGTAGTAACCCTTCAGCTTCTGCTTGGCGCGCAGCTGCACGCCGAAGTCGGAGAGCTTGCCCTTGCGCCGCTGGCCGTGCTGGCCGGGGCCGTATTCGCGGCGGTTCACGGGGCTCTTCGGGCGGCCCCAGATGTTCTGGCCCATACGGCGATCGAGTTTGTACTTCGCCTCACTGCGCTTAGTCATCGCGTCCTCTTCAGGTACTTGGTTTGAGGAAACGCGCCCTCCTGTGTGACGGGCTAGCCCGGCACTGACAGGTCCGATCCCCAAAGCTTAAGGGACAGGACCACGGGTCGCGAAACGCTTCGCGGGCCGAAATCGGCCCGCGAGCAAGCGGCTTTTAGGGGGATTTGGGGCTCGCTGTCAATGCGAATGGCCTGGAATCACGTTCCGACCGCCCGGATCGGCTTCGACCCGGCCGCCCGCAATTCGGCAGCGATTTCAGTGTTCAGCACCTGTTCCAGCCGCGTCAGGACCCGGGCGATGGGGGCGGCGTCGGTGACCCGGTGATCCCAACGAATCACGACATGGATGGTCTGGTCAGGCCCGACCACCCCATAGCTGACGATGAAGGGTCCGGGCGTGATGGGGTGAAGCTCGCCACCGCCATAGGCGGCCACCGAGCTCACCGCGAAGCTGCCGAACCAGTTGCCGCGCTGCCGGCCGAAATTCAGTCCTATCGCCCAGGACAGCCGCCGCAGCGGCAGCGGCAGGCGGGTCGCCCGCATGATCTTGCGGAACATGGGAATTTCGTCGATCGGGGCGGTCTTGGCGTGCCGGATCTCGGCATCGACCGCAGCCAGCGTCATGGCCTCGGGAGCGACGATTCGCTGCGGGATCACGCATTCCTCGCCGCCCTCGACCCGGGCAATGGCCACCGACGCCACGCTCTTCGGCAGTTCGTAAAGCGACGGCCAGGGCCATTTGGCATAGACGGTACGCAGGACCGGCTCGTCCCTGGCGACCAGGGCAAAAGCCTTGACGAACATAGCGGCCCAGCCGGCTAGCGCCATCGCGCCCGTGCGGGCCTCCAGCAGAGGGCCGATATCGAGCGAACGGGACAGGGACACGAAGGGCACGCCCATCGAGGCGTGCATGAGGTCGACAATCAGGCGACGCGGCAGCGAAATGGTCTTGGGCGTCCCGCGCATCGCTCTTTGGTTTCCCCTGATTAAAGTTTGTGCAGCGAGCGGGGTTCCCGCTCGCCGCCTGCTCTAGCACGAACCAACCCGCGTGGGGCCGGTCGGTTCGCCGCATCAGGGTGCCGGCGAGGCCAGCGGCTTGGTCTTATCGACGATGTAAACCCCAAGCACTTTCATAGCCTTATCGCCGTGGGCTTTGGCGTCATGCACGACGCCTGCCGGGATCTGGTAGGAATCGCCAGCTTTCACGTCGATAAGGAGATTGAGTTCGCCTTCGAGCACGTAACCGGTCTCGATGCCCGGATGGGTATGGCGACCGGCCGCGCCGCCCGCCGGGACCTCCGCGATGGCCGTGATGGTGTTGTAGCCATCCGGAAATTCGACCTTCTGGAGCGGGGTGCGTTTGATGCCGGGCTGCTGGGCGAAGGCCGCAACAGCGAGGCCGGTGAAGGCGAGAGCGAGCAAAGTCTTTTTGAACATGGTTTTTTCCTCCCTGGAACGACTGAGCCTAGCAGCGCAGCAGTTCCCGGCAAGGTGGCAATCGGCTTTGCCGTCAGCGCTTGATCCCCTCGAACGCCGCAATGATGCCGCGCTGGAATAGCGACCAGTCGAAGCCGAGCGCGATCGCGCGGTAGCCGCGGTCGACCAAGGCGTTGGCCTGGTCTGCGGTCCGCGCCACGCCGCCGATCGGCACGCCGCTTCTGAGGATGCCGGCCTCGGCCCGCGCCACCAGCTCCAGCAATTCCGGATCGTCCATCTGGCCGCGCTTGTTGATGGAGGTGGCGAGATCGCCGGGGCCGATTACGGCGACGTCGATGCCGGGCGTGGCCATGATCTCGTCGATGCGGTTGACGGCGTCGACGTGCTCGATCGTGATCATGCAGATCATCTCGTCGTCGGCGCTGGCCATGTAGTCCGGCATCGACTGGCCCCAGCGGAATGGCGCATGGAACGGACCCCAGAGCCGATCGCCGCGTGGCGGATAGCGCACGCTGCGCACCGCTTTCTCGGCTTCAGTGCGATTGGTAATCATCGGGAAATTGATGCCGAAGGCGCCGATGTCCATCGGTGCCTTCGCAAGCCATGGCTCGTTCGCCGCGATCCGCACCAGCGGTGTGCACGGTGTGCCGGTGGTGGCCGCGATCATCGCATGTGCTTCGGTCAATCCAATCGGCCCATGCTCGAGATCGACGATGATCCAGTCGAGTGAGCGCGCCATGATCTGCACGGTCTGCACGCTCGGGATCGTCGCGATCGCGCCGAAGGCGGGACGACCCTCGCGCCAGAGCTGGCGGAGACGGTTGAGCGGAGTTGCGGGGACCGACATGTTATGCCTGCGAAGGGATGACGACGGAGCCTAGCAGCGCGTCGCCGAGGCGCAAGGTCAGGCCGGAATGCGGCCGCCGAAGAACGGCGTCAGCACGGCCGAAAGGCCATGCACGCGATTCGAGGTGAAGATCATCTCGGCGCCGGATTGCGCGATGCCGCCGGTGTGCGGGCCGAGCAGATCCGAGACGCGGCGGGCGATCGCGGGCGCCGGATCGATCCAGTCGACCGGCCAGGGCGCGAGCTGTTTCAGCCGGTCGAGCAGCAGCGGGTAATGCGTGCAGGCGAGCACCACGGTGTCAGTGCGTGCGCCTGCGTCCCCGGCATCGCCGACGAAACACGGGGCGAGCTCGGCGAGGATGGCGTCGTCGCTGACGGGAGAGCCGCTGAGCTCGGCTTCAGCCAGCGCGGCCAGCTCGGGCGAGCCGACCAGCGTCACCTCGCAGCCTTGCGCGAAATCGCGGATCAGCGCCTTGGTGTATTCGCGCTTCACCGTGCCTTTGGTGCCGAGCACCGACACGCGCCGGCTCCTCGACTGCGCGCAGGCCGGCTTGATCGCCGGCACCGTGCCGACGAAGGGCAAGGAATAAGCGGCGCGTAAGTGCGATAGGACCAGGGTAGACGCCGTGTTGCAGGCGATGACGACGAGGTCAGGATCGTGCGTGCCGATCAGTTCCCCCATCAACGGCACCACGCGGGCGATGATCGCGTCCTCGCTGTGGTGGCCATAGGGGAAGAAGGCGTCGTCCGCGACGTAGACGTAATGCGCGTCGGAGCGCGCGGCCACGACCTCACGCAGGACCGTGAGCCCGCCAAGGCCGGAATCGAACACCAGAATCGTCGGAGAATTGGTCACGTGATCACTCTAGCCGGACATGGTTACCATTCGGTTTTTGGGGCGGTTTTGCGGCAGGGGCGCTGAGGGCCAATTTGGATGGATTCAATTTCGCGATTGCCGCATGGTCCCGGTATCAGCTGCCGTACTGCGGTGCGGATAGGGACAGGCCCGCAAAACTCCGGAGAGCCGACATGATCAGAAATACCAGCAACGGCTGGGGCAGCATTTCCCGATGGCTGCACTGGAGTCTGGCGCTGACCATCATCGGCATGATTGGCTTCGGGTGGTGGATGAACCACATGCCGGCGCGTCCCGACCGCTTCTTCTACCGTTCGATCCACGCCGATATCGGCTATGTGATCCTGCTGCTCACCGTGCTGCGCCTGGTCTGGCGCCTCATCAACCCGACGCCCGCCATGCCGGCCGAGACCTCGCGCTGGCAGAAGATCGCGGCCCATGTCAGTCACGGCGCGCTCTACCTCGCCGTCATCGTCGTCACCATACTCGGTTGGGCGCATTCCGGTGCGCACGCACCTGATTATTCGGACTTCTTCGGCCTGTTTCACGTGCCGCAATTCACCGCTCCCGACCGCGCGGCAGCGGGCGTCTATGAAGACCGCCACATCCTCTTTGCCTATGTGCTGCTCGCCTTGATCGCGTTTCACGTGATCGCCGCCCTGTGGCACCATTTCATCCGCCGCGACCGCGTCGTGGCGCGGATGGTGACGGACGAGGCGGGGTAGGGCGGTCTCTCCACATCGTCATTGCGAGCGCAGCGACGTGTCCGCCACCCGCCCCCGCGCGCGAGTTTTTGGTTTTTTGGGGGGGGGGGGCCCGTCGGGGGGGGGGGGGTTGGGCGCGCGCGGGGGGGGGGTGGGGGGGCCCCCCCACCGCGTCTTGCCCCGCCCCGCAACCAAATCCAGAGTCCCGCCGCGGAAAGATCCTGGATTGCTTCGCTGCGCTCGCAATGACGGAGTATGATGCAGCATCACGACAAGCACATGCCGGCGCAATCGCCGAAATCATCTGTCCAGGAGGCCTCATGCTCACCGTCCATCATCTCGGCAAGTCGCAGTCCGAGCGAATCGTCTGGCTGTGCGAGGAGCTGGGGATTCCCTACGAGTTGAAGCGCTATGCGCGCGATCCCGTCACCATGCTGGCTCCGGCCGAGTACAAGGCACTGCATCCCGCTGGCACGGCGCCTGTGATCACCGACGGCGAGCTGGTGCTCGCGGAATCCGGCGCCGTCGTCGACTACATCGTTGCAAAATATGGCAATGGCCGACTCGTGCTCGGTCCCACTGATCCCGCCTTCGCGCAGTTTCTGTATTGGCTTCATTTCGCTAACGGCACCCTGCAACCCGGCATGGGGCGGATGATGATCCTGAGCCGGCTGGATCTCGCCAAGGACAATCCGACCCTGCTCGCGATGAAGGGGCGTCTCGATCGGGCCTACGATCTTCTCGACGCAAGGCTTCGCGAGGCCGAGTACCTTGCGGGCAGCGCCTTCACGACCGCCGACATCATGACAGTTTTCTCGCTCACCACGATGCGCTACTTCCAGCCCTATGACCTCCAGCGCTGTCCGAACGTGGTCGAATATCTCGGCCGCATCAGTGCGCGGGCGGGCTATCGGCGTGCGATGGAGAAGGGCGATCCGGGCATGGCGTTGCTCTTGAACTGAGCGGCCGCCCAATCGATCACGCGATCCTGTTCGTGGTGGCCGCCCGCTCCGTCGCCAGCTGATTCTGCAACCGATCGATGTTTTGCAGCAGGCGCTGGCTGGTCAGTACCAGGAAGTAATAGCCGAACTGTGGATCCTGGAAGTAGATCTCGAGCAACCGGTCATAGGTAATCGTCAGCACCTGCCCGTCTTCAATGCACTCGATCGTTCCGGTGCGCCGGTTGCCCGGCGTGAGGAAGCCGAGCTCGCCCATCAGCGCGCCCGGCATGATCTCGATATTGATCTCCTTGACCAGGAACTTGCCGGTGACTGTGAGGAGCATCTCCTTGGCTGGATCGCCGAGTTTGAACAGCGTGTCGCCGCGGCGATATTTGCGTTCGGTCATGAACGGCTTGAGCCATTCGATCGACATGTCGCCTTCGGCCGCATGGCGCGCCTTCTTGACGAGCTTGAGCATCTGCCGCAGGCGCAAGGCATTGATCGGTAGCAGCAGGAGATAGAGCAGGAAGGTCGAGACGTTGGCGGAGAGCGCGCCGAACACGGCGAAGAGCGCGCAGCCGACCATGTTGGCGACGCGCAGCGGCACCATCGTTCGCATCAGGAGGGTGGCGACGAAGAAGCCGGCGCCGACCGCGGCGAACATATTGGCCAGCGTGATGTTCTGGACGAAGATCTCCAGCATCCGATTGAAGATCGAGTCATAGGTCACGTTGTTCGGATCGAGGCCCATCTGGACCAGGATCTTCGCGATCCTGAGATTATCCGTTGCCGCCTCGAGAATGCGATCGAGGATCGACGAAATGTCTGCGCTGCCGGACGGCATGGTACTATCCCCGTGTAAGGCCTTCAGTCACGGTCGTATTCTCGACACCTATAGCCGAAATCGAACGACGACCGCTTGAATGAAGCTTTCGGCCGCCGTGCCGCAAGAGGCAAATTTTAGCCTGATCGGGCGTTTCGGCAATTGCCTGTTTGGCGGTGCGCATGGCCGTGGCGCGCCGCGATTCGGGTACCACCGGGTCCGAGCCTCGGCGTGGTGGACCTCGGCGTCCGACAGGCGGGGCGGGACCAGGCGTGGGCGTGGGGCGATCCCCGCCTTAGGGCTTGGCGGGCGGCACGACCTGCTGCTCGACCAGGCTGAGGTGCCCGGGCAGCGAACCAGCGCGCAGCAGCATTGCGACGCTGTTTGCTTCCTCCAGGGTGAAATTGCCGGAGATCTGGCCTGAGCCGCCGGTGATGGGCTCGCGGATCACGGGGGCGGAGATCACCTTGCCATCGAGCACGATGGCGAAGGGCTTTGCGATATTCTCCTCGGTGATGTGGGCAAAGCGCCGCGTGCCGCGGCCGTTGAAGCGGAACGAGGCGATCGGCTCTTTCGTGGCGCTCGCAAACCCCGGGCCCGCATAGCTGATGTCGTCGCCGTCGAGCACGTTGTCCTTGGCGACCAGATAAAGGGTCTTGTCCTTGAAGCCGGGCAGGACTTCCGTGCCTGTCGGCGGCGTGCCGGATTGCGCCTGCTCCGCCGGCATCGAGAGGTCGATCAGGCGGAAGCCGACCTTGACCCTTCGGGCGAAGACCGCGGTGACGCGCTCGGGCTCCATCACACCGGGCAGGAAGATTCGGATGCGGTCGGTGCCATCGGGCTGGACGCTGGCGAGCTGGACGCCGGCCTCCTTCAGGCGCTGCTCGATCATGGCGATGGCATCTTCGACGAGTTCGTGCAACCGCGCGGCGGATGCCGCATTGGTCGGCGCGAGCCTGACCAGTCCGTCGCCGGCGTCGGTCACGGCGAGTGCATGCGACGGCAATCCTTCCGCTGCCGACGCGAGCTTGCGTGCGAGTTGCTCGCGGCCCTTGACGTCGGCAATCTTCAACTCGACGCCGCCGTCGCGAATCGCGAGACTGGAGAAGGCGATCTTGCCCTCGCGCAGGGTCTTGTAGACGTCGTCGCGCAAATCCGTGACGACGCTCTCGCGCAGGCCATCGGTGTCCACCTTGTAGACGATGCGAGACCCGCCGAGCTTCTCCATCTTGTCGCCGATGAAGGCCGAGATCTTGGCTCGCATCTTGTCGAGCTGGCCGTCCTCGGCGAGTGCCGCGCGGGGCAGGGCGATCACCGAAGTCAATATCCCCGTTGTGACGGCGAACGCGATGAACAGCCGGGTGGCGCAATCCCGCGGGGGCGTAGTCATGATAACCTCGAGTCTTGCGGCAGGGCGCTGGCAAGGGCGCTGGCAAGGATGCTGCAATGTGAGTCCGATGCCAGTTCTTGGTCCCCGGATCGGGCGCGCAGGTTCAAAGGCCTGTGCCAGAGCCCATTGTCGCGGACGTCAGATCATGGACGAACGCCAAATCATCCATCATTCTGCCCATGCTCGGCCGGCCAATCGGTCGAGGCCCCGCCAGCCCCAAAAGTCAAAAGACAGGGCGCGGGGACATGCATCTGAGGGAGGACGGAATTCCATGGCGGGCATCCACGCGCTCGATCGGCTCATCGGCAGCGACTATCCGGACCTGGCGACGGACGCCGAAGTTCGGGCCTTCGAGCAGGTCCCTTACGCCGATCGCGTCGCGGCCGAGAGCACTTACGACGCCATCAGGCTCGGGGCGGCCCGTAATCCCGACGGGCCGGCGATCCAGTTCCTGCAAAATGCCGATCCCGCCGACACGCCGGTCGTGGTCACGTACCGCGACTTCATCGCGCGCGTCACGCAGGCCGCCAACATGTTTCACGCGCTGGGCGTGGAGAAGGGCGACGTCGTCAGCTTCATGCTGCCGCTGCTGCCGGACGCCTTCGTAACTCTGTTCGGCGCGGAGGCCGCCGGCATCGCCAATCCCGTCAACCCCCTGCTGGAGCCGCACCAGATCGCGGAGATTCTGGAAGCGGCGAACACAAAAGTCCTGGTGGCGCTCGGGCCGATGCCGGGCACAGACATCTGGCAGAAAGTCGAGCAGATCAGGCCGCAACTCAATCTCAAGGCGATCGTACAGGTGTTCGGTGGCGGTGACCCGGGGAAGGGAGTCTTTGCCTTCAGCGACCTGATCAAGCAGCAGCCTTCGGACCGCCTTGTCAGCGGACGCAAGATTTTAGGCAGCGACATCGCCGCCTATTTCCACACCGGCGGCACCACCGGCACGCCAAAGCTGGTGCGGCACACGCATGTCAACCAAGTCTATCAGGCCTGGGCGCTCAATCTGCTGCTGAAGTCGAAGCCGGGCGCCAACATGCTGTTCGGCATGCCGCTGTTTCACGTCGGGGGCTCGTTGACGCAGGTGCTGACGACGCTGTCGGCCGGCGGCTCGCTGGTCGTGCTGTCGCCGAGCGGATGGCGCAATCCGAATGCGGTCAAGAACATCTGGCAACTGGTCGAGCGCTTCAAGCCGGAGGCGCTGTCGAGCGTCCCGACGGTGCTCGCCGCAACGCTCGCGGTGCCGCCTGGCAATACCGACATCTCCAGCCTGAAATATGCAGCTGGTGGCGGCTCGGCGATCCCGGTCGCGGTGGGGTCTGCGATCCAGGACAAGCTCAAGCTGCCGGTCGTCGAGGTCTACGGCATGACCGAGACCTCGAGCGTGCACACGCTGGCCTATCGGTCGCGGCCGATCCGGCTCGGTTCGGTCGGCCTTCCCATGCCTTACGCGCGGGTCCGCATCGTCCAGCTCGATGCCGAGGGCAAGCTGATCCGCGACTGCGCGCCGGACGAGATCGGCGTCGTCATCATGGCCGGTCCAGGCGTGTTCGGCGGCTATCTCAACAACGAGCACAACAAGGGTGCCTTCGTCGATGAGGTCTGGGTCAATTCCGGCGATCTTGGCCGGCTCGATGCCGACGGCTATCTCTGGATCACCGGCCGCGCCAAGGATCTCGTGATCCGCGGCGGCCACAACATCGATCCGGCGCCGATCGAGGAGATCATGTTCCGCCATCCTGCCGTCGGCTTTGCCGCGGTGGTCGGCCAGCCCGACGCCTATGCCGGCGAACTGCCGGTGGGGTATGTGCAGCTGAAGCCGGGCGCGACCGTCGAACCGGGCGAGCTGGAGACATGGGTGCGCGAGCGCACGCCGGAGCGTGCCGCCGTGCCGGTGCAGGTCATAGCGATCGATCCGATGCCGGTGACGGGCGTCGGCAAAGTGTTCAAGCCGCAGCTGCGCTGGGACGCAGCCCAGCGCGTGTTCACGAAGGTGCTGACACCGCTCACTGAGCGCGGCATCGACTGCAAGGTCAGGGTCGGCGCTCACGGCAGCCACGGTTCGATCGCCACCGTGACGCTGGCGGGGCTGCCGGCGGATCAGCGCGAGGCGGTTGCGAGCGAGGTGCACGCACTGCTTGCACCGTTCGTGATGCGCCACGAGGTGGTGCAAATGTGACGGATTCAACAGACGGCTTTGACGTCAGCTCGAAAGCAGGGCGACGCTTCGCCGCATTATCCATACCCCCGACAGAGCCCCCTATGTGACAGATATCACATAGGAAGAATTGGCAATTGAGCGATGCTCCGAATAGTCTCGTGGAATTGCATCCGGGGGGACGCAAGTGATTCCGTTTCGGATTTTTGCTTTGCTGATTTTGGCCATTGGCCTCGCCTGCGGACCGGCCCATGCGGACCGGCGGGTGGCGCTTGTCATCGGCAATTCCGCCTACAAGAGCGCGCCCAAGCTCGGCAACCCCGTCAACGATGCCACTCTGGTCGGCGGCATGTTCAAGAAGGCGGGATTTGATTCCGTCGACGTCAGGCTGGATCTCAGTGCGAGCGAGATGCGGCGCATGTTGCGTGAGTTCGCCGGCAGGACCCGCGATGCCGATATGGCGGTGATCTATTACGCCGGCCATGGCATCGAGCTGGAAGGCACCAACTATCTCATACCGATCGACGCGACGCTGGAGACCGATGGCGACGTGCTCGACGAAACCATCCCGGTCGAGCGCGCGCTGTTCGCGGTTGAGCCGGCCAAGCAGCTGCGCCTGATCATCCTGGATGCCTGCCGCGACAATCCGTTTTCCAAGACCATGAAGCGGACGCTTGCCTCGCGCGCGATCGGACGCGGACTTGCCAAGGTCGAGCCGACCAGCCCGAACACAATGATCGCCTTCGCCGCGAAGGCAGGTTCGACCGCGTCCGATGGTGACTCCAGGAACAGCCCGTTCGCCCTCGCTTTGGTCGAGCACCTTCCGAAGCCGGGGCTCGATTTGCGCAAGGCGTTCGGCTTCGTGCGCGACGACGTGCTCAAGAATACCGGCTACAAGCAGGAGCCCTATGTTTACGGCTCGCTCGGCGGCGACGATGTGCCGCTGGTCGCGACCAAGCCGGCCGCGACCGGGCCGCAGGCCAACCCGCAGGATTCTATTCGCAGGGATTACGAGCTCGCGCTGCAGCTTGCCACGCGCGACGGTTGGGAAGCCTTCCTGGCGCAATATCCCGAAGGTTTCTATGCCAATCTGGCCAAGGGCCAGATGAACAAGATCGCCGCTGAAGAGACGCGCGCGTCGGCCGAGCAAAAAGCGAATGCGGCCGAGCAGCAGAAGGCAAGGCTTATTGCCGAACGCGCCCAGAAGGCCGAGCAGGACAAGGCGGCTGCGGCGGCCAAGGCGGCCGAAGAGGCAAGGATCGTGGCGGAGAGGCAGAAACAGATCGAGCAGGCAAGGGCGGACGCGGCGGAGCAGCAGCGCAAGGCGGCCGAGGCGGCAGCAGCAAAGGCGCAGGCCGAGAAACAGGCGGCGGAGAAGGCCAAAGCCGAGCTTGCCGCCAGGCACGCGGCCGAGAAGGCGGAGCAGGCAGCAAAGCCGGCTGCCGATCGGCAGACGTCTGAGGTCGAGCAAAAAGTTGCAGCCCTTGCGCCGGCGCCGGCACCCACATTGTCGGCGGCTGATCTGGCAAAATCACTGCAGAGCGAATTGCGCCGTGTCGGCTGCCTGTCCGCCACGGCCGACGGCGACTGGAGCGCCGCATCGCAGCGTTCGCTGACACTGTTCAACAAATATGCCGGCACCCAATTCGACGCCAAGCTTGCAAGCGTCGACGCGCTCGATGCGCTGAAGGCGAAGCCGGGACGGGTCTGCCCCCTGGTTTGCAATTTCGGCTTCAAGGCCGACAGCGATCAATGCGTCAAGATCACCTGCCGCGCCGCCTACCGCGTCGGTGACGACAACGAATGCGAGAAGGTGCCCGAGAAGAAGCCGGTCGCGACGCGAGACGATTCGAGGAAGCGGGACGCGGACCGGAAGGCCTCGGAATCGGCGCCCTCGAAGCCCGAAGCCAGTGGGCAGATTTTTTGCAGTTCATCCGGCTGTCGTCCGGTGCAGAAAGGATGCAGACTCGTGGCCGGGGCTACGCCCTCAAGATATAACGCCACCGTAGGAAGTGGCAATTATGAGGTCTGCAACTGATCGCGCAGTCGATCCAAAACCGCGGATGAATCGCGTGAACATCGCCCGATATCTCTTCCTGTTCATATTTGCGGCTCTTTGCACTTGCGAGCCGGCTCAGGCCGACAAGCGCGTCGCGCTCGTGATCGGCAATTCCGCTTACAAGAACGCGCCGCGGCTCGCGAACCCGGTGAACGACGCCGGACTCGTCGGCGGCATGCTCAGGAATGCGGGTTTCGATACGGTCGAGATCAAGCTGGACCTCAATGCCAGCGAAATGCGGCGATCGCTACGCGAGTTCGCGGCCAGGACGCGCGATGCCGACATGGCGGTGATCTATTATGCGGGCCACGGCATCGAGCTGGACGGCAGCAACTATCTCGTTCCGACCGATGCCATGCTGGAAACTGACGGCGACGTCCTCGACGAGACGATCGCACTCGATCGCGCGCTGTACGCGGTCGAGCCGGCCAAACAACTCCGTCTCGTCATCCTCGATGCCTGCCGCGACAATCCTTTCGCCAAGACGATGAAGCGCACTTTGGCCTCGCGCGCGATTGGTGGCGGGCTTGCCAAGGTCGAGCCGACCAGTCCGAACACGATGATCGCGTTTGCGGCCAAGGCAGGGTCGACCGCGTCTGATGGCGACTCCCGCAACAGCCCGTTCGCGGTCGCGCTGACCGATCATCTGCCGAAGCCCGGGCTCGACCTGCGCAAGGCGTTCGGGTTTGTCCGAGACGATGTCTTGAGGAAGACCGGCAACAAGCAGGAGCCGTATGTCTATGGCTCCCTGGGCGGCAGCGATGTGCCGCTGGTGCCGGCAAGGCCGGCCGCCGCAGCCGGTCCGCAGGCAAATCCGCAGGACAGTGTGCGCAAGGACTACGAGCTCGCCCTTCAGGCCGGCCTGCGTGAAGCCTGGGAAGCATTCCTCCAGACCTATCCGGACGGCTTTTACGCCAACCTCGCCCGCGTGCAGTTGAAGAAGATTGCCGCCGAGGAGGATCGCACGGCCGCGACCGAGAAGGCGCGTCTGGCCGAACAGGAGAAGGCGAGGCTCGCGACCGAACGCTCCCAGAAGGCCGAGCTGGAGAAAGCCGCCGCTGCTGCCAAAGCCGCGGAGGAGGCGAGGATCGCGGCCGAGAAGGCCAAGCAGATCGAGCAGGCCAAGGCGGAAGCGGCCGAACGAGATCGCAAGGCAGCGGAAGCTGCCGCGGCCAAGTCGCTGGCTGAGAAGCGGGCGCTCGACAAGGCGGCGGCCGAGGCCGCCGCGAAGCAGGCCGCGGACAAGCAGGCGGCTGATGCCGAAAGCAAGAAGGTCGCCGCGCTGTCGCCGCCGCCAAGCTCCCCGCCGCCCGGCGATCTCGCGAAATCGGTTCAGAGTGAACTGCGCCGCGTCGGCTGTCTTTCGGCCGCCCCGGACGGCGACTGGAACGCCGCAACGCAGCGCTCGCTGACGCTGTTCAACAAATATGCCGGCACTCAATTCGACGCGAAGTTCGCGAGCGTCGACGCGCTCGATGCGCTGAAGGCGAAGCCGGGACGCGTCTGCCCGCTGGTATGCAATTTCGGCTTCAAGGCCGATGGCGATCAATGCGCGAAGATCACCTGCCGCGCCGGCTATCACGTCGGTGACGAGAACGAGTGCGAGAAGGTGCCGGAGAAGAAGCCCGTCGCGACGCGCGAGGATTCCCGGAAGCAGGATGCCGAGCGCAAGCAGACCGAGGCTGCGCCATCAAAACCGCAGGCGTCGGGACAGATCATCTGCAACTCTGCCGGTTGTCGGCCGGTGCGGCCCGGATGCAAACTTGCGAGCGGGGTTACTTTTGGAAGGGGCAACGGCTCCCCAAATGGCGGCGGCGGCAACTACGAGACGTGCAATTGATTCCTGCCAAGTTAATCGGAGGGTAGCAAAGACGGGAAGCGCCGTGCCCACCATTTCCGGAGCGGGTCGCGGGTGGTGGGCACGCTTTCGCCTTCGCTCTTCGAGCTACGGCGGACAAGTCGCTTTGCCTACCCTACGGATCGCGAATGCGGCGCTAACCCGCCGGCATCCTTGTTTCGATCAGGCGCACCCAGAACGAGGCGCCGTGGCCGAGGATGTTGTCGTTGAAGACATAGGACGGGTGGTGGCATTCGTTGCCGTCGCCCATGCCGACCAGGACCATCGCGCCGGGACGCGCCTCCAGCATGAAGGAGAAATCCTCGGCGCCCATCATGGGAATGAACTTGTCGTTGACGCGCTCGGCACCGACGATGTCGCGGGCGACGTCGGCGGCAAGGCCGGCCTCGCGCGCATGGTTCATCGTCACCGGATACATGCGCGTGTACTTCGTCTCGGCCGAGCCGCCATAGGCGCGGGCGACGCTGTCGGCGACTTCGCCGATGCGGCGCTCGACCAGATCGCGCACCTCAGGGTCGAGCGTGCGCACGGTGCCGCCGAGCTCGGCGATCTCCGGAATAATGTTGAAGGCCGTGCCGGAGTGAAATTGCGTGATCGAGATGACGGCGGATTTCAGCGGATCGACATTGCGCGCGACGATCGATTGCAGCGCGTTGACGATCTGCGCGCCGATCAGCACGCTGTCGATCGACTTGTGCGGACCCGCGCCGGCGTGGCCGCCCTTGCCGTGGACCGTGATCTGGATGTTGTCGGAGGAGGCGAGCATCGCGCCGGGCGTGGTGGCGAAATGGCCTTCGGGCAGGCCCGGCATGTTGTGCATGCCATAGACCTCCTGGATGTTCCAGCGCGTCATCAGCCCGTCCTCGACCATCGCCTTGCCACCGCCGCCGCCTTCTTCCGCGGGCTGGAAGATCACCACGGCCGTGCCGTCGAAGTTGCGCGTCTCGGCGAGATATTTGGCGGCGCCGAGCAGCATGGCGGTGTGGCCGTCATGACCGCAGGCGTGCATCTTGCCGGGGACCTTGGAGGCATAGGCGACGCCCGACGTCTCCATGATCGGCAGCGCGTCCATGTCGGCGCGCAGGCCAATGGTCTTGCCGGAGGCGGATTTGCGGCCGCGGATCACACCGACGACGCCGGTGCGCCCGATGCCCGTCACCACCTCGTCGCAACCGAACTCGCGCAAGCGATCGGCGACGATGCCGGCAGTGCGGTGGACGTCGTATTGCAGTTCCGGGTTCTCGTGGAAGTCATGGCGCCAGGCGGCCATTTCGTCGGAGAGGGCGGCAACGCGGTTGACGATGGGCATGAGGAAGGTCCGCCTTGATTTGTAGCCCGGATGAGCGAAGCGAAATCCGGGATCTTTGTGGGAGAAGTCCCGGGTGTCGCTGCGCTCACCCGGGCCACCAATGACGCTCAGCTCTCGCCGAACACGCGCTTGAAGATCGTGTCGACGTGCTTGAAGTGATAGCCGAGGTCGAACTGCTCCTCGATCTCGGCGTCGGTGAGATACTTCTTCACGTCAGCGTCCTTCTTCAGGAGCTGGAGGAAGTCGCCTTCGCCGCGCCAGACCGGCATGGCGTTGCGCTGCACGAGCTTGTAGGCGTCCTCGCGGCTTGCGCCCTTCTGCGTCAGCGCCAGCAGAACGCGCTGCGAATGCACGAGGCCGCCGAGGCGGTCGAGGTTCTTCTGCATGTTGGCGGGGTACACCAGCAGCTTGTCGATCAGGCCGGCGAGGCGCACCAGCGCGAAGTCGAGCGTCACGGTCGCGTCGGGGCCCATCATGCGCTCGGCAGAGGAGTGAGAGATGTCGCGCTCGTGCCAGAGCACGACGTTCTCCAGCGCCGGCGTCACATAGGCGCGCACCATGCGCGACAGCCCGGTGAGGTTTTCCGAGAGCACCGGATTGCGCTTGTGCGGCATCGCGGACGAACCCTTCTGCCCTTCGGAGAAGAACTCCTCGGCTTCGAGCACTTCGGTGCGTTGCATGTGGCGGATCTCCACCGCGAAACGCTCGACCGAGGACGCGAT
The DNA here is from genome assembly GCF_055811035.1 of Bradyrhizobium sp. MI1.10. Lineage (NCBI taxonomy): Bacteria > Pseudomonadati > Pseudomonadota > Alphaproteobacteria > Hyphomicrobiales > Nitrobacteraceae > Bradyrhizobium > Bradyrhizobium sp. MI1.10. Next base: position 36,477 of record NZ_JBVVPN010000003.1, on the reverse strand, counting down.
CACGCCGAGCGTCGAGAAATACATCGCGTGGCGGTCGCGGGGGATCACCTGCGTCGAGATCGGCTCGGGTACGAGGCCCATGGCCTTGGCAACATGCTGTTCGACCCGCGGGTCGATCTGGGCAAAAGTGCCGACCGCGCCGGAGATGGCGCAGGTCGCGACTTCCTTCCGCGCCGCGATCAGGCGCTCCCTGGCGCGCGAGAATTCCGCATAGGCATAGGCGAGCTTGAGGCCGAAGGTCACGGGTTCGGCGTGGATGCCGTGGCTGCGGCCGATGGTTGGCGTCATCTTGTGCTCGAGGGCGCGCTTCTTCAGCGCCGCCAGCACCTTGTCGAGGTCGGCGAGCAGCAGGTCGGCGGCGCGGGTGAGCTGGACGTTGAGGCAGGTGTCGAGCACGTCGGAAGAGGTCATGCCCTGATGCACGAAGCGCGCTTCGGGGCCGACGATCTCGGCGAGGTGGGTGAGGAAGGCGATGACGTCGTGCTTGGTCTCGCGCTCGATCTCGTCGATGCGGGCGACGTCGAAAGTGGCGTCCTTGGCCTTGGCCCAGACCGTCTTGGCGGCCTCCTTGGGAATCGTGCCGAGCTCGGCAAGGGCGTCCGCCGCATGCGCCTCGATCTCGAACCAGATCTTGAACCGGGTCTGCGGCTCCCAGATCGAGGCCATTTCCGGGCGGGTATAGCGGGGGATCATTGGACTGCTCCAGGAAGGTGGGCGGGCGACCCAAAGGGCGACACCGGCCAGAATGTTTTTTACGCCGTGATCTAGCAGAGCGGGGAGGGCGAAACAAACGGCGCCGGCAAGGTAGCGGGGGATGATTGGGCTGGGCGAGGTTCATCGCCCCGGACGTGGCGGGCGACGGGCCAGCCCGGCGCCCCGGAGCTGCAGAAATTAACTGTCAATCACGAACCATTGACTGACAGATATTGAAATCTGTCAGCGAGACGTGTATATCCGTTCTCGGACGCTCCAATTGGGCGTCTGGCGGCATCCCGGGAGCCCGACGTCCCAAGCAAATGGGGGATTGAGGGCCGCAATTGAACAACGGGGACCGCCAATTGATTGGAGACTTACGACAATGACGACCGAAATCATCAATTTGACCGGGACGATTGGGCACTGGCTCAATTTACTGGTGGCGCGCCAAATCGCGGCGCAGGCTGCAAAACTGCCTCATTAGGGCGAGAGCTTTCCGAAACGACCGGCACGGGCGCTTCGGAAGCAGCTCCGTCGCCGGGTAACTGAGCCCTCAACGGGAACATGGTGCTGGCATGAACGAAGCCGTTATCTTGACGCCGGAGCGGATCCTCGAAGTCACCGAGGACGTGCTGCGGCGTTACGGACTCGCCAAGGCCACCGTGGTCGACGTCGCCCGCGCGCTTGATGTGAGCCACGGCAGCGTCTACCGCCATTTCCCGAGCAAGGCCTCGCTGCGCGAGGCTGTCGCCAAACGCTGGCTGGACCGCATCGACGCGCCCTTACGCCAACTCGCCGAAGAGCAGGGCCCGGCGCCGGCGCGGCTCGACCGCTGGCTGCGCACCCTGTTCGCCGCCAAGCGTTCGCGCGTGCTCGACGACCCCGAGATGTTCGAGACCTATCTGACTCTGGCGCGCGAGGCCTGTGCAGCCGTCAAGTGTCACAAGGACACCATGATCGACCAGATCGCGGCGATCCTGACCGACGGCGTGAAGCAGGGCGTGTTCGAGGTGGGCGACGTCAAGGCCACCGCACGCGCCATCTTCGATGCGACCGTCCGCTTCCACCATCCGGCCCACGCCGACGAGTGGAAGGACGCCGATCTTTCGGCGCGTGTCGATGCGACGCTGGCGCTGGTATTGCGCGGGCTGAAGGCGGCGTGAGGTTGCGGAGCCAACGCGTATCGCAGCTTGGCGCTTGATCCGCTCCTGCTCATGCCTTTGGCAGGATGACGGGCTTGGCCTCGACGATTCTCTCGTGACCACCATCCCATCATCCTGCTTGGCTGTGAGCCGTCAGATGACGAAGTCCGTTGGATGCAGGGCCGCCGTGTGCACGCCGTCCAACGTGATCGTATCGTTGGCGGTGAGGTGGATCACGGCATCGCCGGCGCTATTGTCGCCGATGAGGCTGGAGACGGCTGCCCAGTCTGCGAAGCCGTAGTCATGCAGGTTGATCAGGTCATGTTCGGTGGTGGTGCTGCCGACAGCCTGGTTGCCTTGATTGAAGTCGTTGATGATGTCCTGGCCGGAGCCCGTGTTGAAGACGAACGTGTCGTTGTTGGGCCCGCCCCACAGGAGATCATTGCCGGCGCCACCGTTGAGGGTATCCGTGCCTCCGGTGATCGAGCCGGGTGAGGAAGGAGCGTAGCTCATCGCATCGCCCGCCAGGCGATCGGGGCTCGATCCGCCGGTGAGGATGTCGTTCCCGCCGTGAGCATTGCCCGACATCGTGGGAGCGTCACCGTACAATGTCGTGCTGAAAGCAGCTCGCTCGCCATCGACGACGGCGGTGAGGATATCGTTCCCGCCCTGGGCATTGTCGGACATGGACGTTCCCGAATCCCCCGACAGGCTTCCTCCCCCGAGCTGGGCATCGCTGCTCGCCGCAAAGGTCAGGATGTCGTTTCCGCCAACCGCATTGTCGGTCATGGCGCCAATGGCATCGCCGCTGAGTGCGTCGCCGCCGCCATTTATCCCATAATCCGTCGCGCTCAGCGTATCATTTCCGCCGTGCGCATTGCCGCTCATGGCACCACCAGCGTCCCCGCTGAGCGACCCGAACGATCTCCAACCGGTCGACGCCGTCAGTGTGTCATTTCCGCCTCCCGCGTTGCCCGACATGTCGCCTTGGACATCGCCATAGAGATAAACATTGGTGTAGAGCGAGTTGTGGGCATCGACATTGAGGGTGTCGTTACCGCCCTGGCTGTTGTCCGCCATGGATTGGGCATCGCCAACGGCAACGGCACTATCCCAGCCGCCATCCACGCTCACCAGGAGACTGTCGTTTCCTCCGTGAGAATTGCCATGCATGGCCACCAGGTCTTCCCCAACGAGCGTCACGTTCGAGTTGAGACTCGATATGGCTGCCGTCAGCGCATCGTTTCCGCCCCAGTCATCGGTTGCCAACCCGGGATCTCCGAGCACGGTCATGGACTGCCCGAAGTCCGGCAGTGTGACTGCGATTGTGTCGTTTGGCAGTTGGTGCATGTCGCTTCACTCCGATTTCATTTCAGTCGCGGGGCCTGAAAGCAGCGGAGGTTCTTTGCGAGACGCGCTGTGGCCGCGCTTGACGTTGAATCTGCTCGGAGTTGATGGCGGAGATTTGCTTTGGGTTGGATTTCATTGCGACCGGAGGAACCTCGGCGCGGGGGTACGGAACTCGACCGACGTTAGAAATTCGTCAGCCCGCAAGCCGCTGCGAGCCGCACGAGCTGCGCATCCGTACGCGCGCCGGTCTTCGTCTTGATCAGATAGTGATAGTTCTGCACCGTCTTGACGCTCACGCTGGTATTGCGCGGGCTGAAGGCGTAGGCCAACTTCCTTCACGCGTTCCGAAGCCGTCACACCTGACGTGACCTGTCGCGGTTCTATCTCAGACCTTATGGGCAACGCCATTGCCGAGCGAGCGCGGATGATGAGTCTTTTTTCGCGCGCGTAGGGCGGCGTTGGCCGATGGCACGACCGACGGGCTTTCCGGATAGGTATTGACTTCGATTTCGACCACGTCCTTTGACCGCTTTCGAAGGCGGTAGAACGCAAGTTCCTGTTCGAGAATGGGGCAGTGGAATTGGATCGTCGCTGTGTCTGGCAGACGGCAGAGTTCATCGATGAGCTCGCCGACAGTGATGATCGGGGGATGATGGATGGCTTCGCGGATAGCCTTACTCATGGCGCAACTCCCTCACTCCGCTACTAACCACGGCGCGACGGCGTCAGTTCCAATTCTATCCGGCCACACGTGATCTAAAGGTGCGAGCCGCGCGCCAGCGCCCTAAAGCGCGGGTGCCAACCGCGAGCTGCGCAACCGCAATATGCCGAACGGGTCTTCACGCCCCGCGAGTTTGCGATAGGTCGCAAGGTCGTCAAGCGTCGGACCTTCCCCGCGTCTGACATTCACGCCCGCAACCGTTGCAACCGGAATCGACGTGCCGAGGCCTGCGTAGAGATAGTTGTCGCCGAACGCCGTCTTGAGCGCGGCAAAAGTCGGCTCACCGGTGCAATGTCCCGGGGCTACGCTGTCGACCTTGAATCTGTCCTTCAGGGCGGTAACGACTTTCGCGATAGCTTCGTCAGGTGCGACGACCAGATGAAATCCTCCCGCGATGAGATGAATCCTGGGATTGATACCCGTCGCCGCTTCGACGATGCGCTCGATCCCGGGGTGCGAGCAACCGACCAGAAGGACCAAGCCGTCGGTCGTGTTGACGGCCAAGGACAGCTCCTTGAGTTCTCTCGTCCCCGGTGCGTCGGAAATCAGCGAGATAAGTGTGATACCGGGAGCGATCTCGGTGGTCTGATCGATCAGTTCGAAGTTCGCGTGGGCCCATGCCGTGCCGAACTTCATCGTCGCGGGAGGTTTGCCGGCATAGTACCGCATCTCTGGCGGCAAGGCCTCGTCTTTGCGGTAGAAGCTGGACGGCAAGGACGAGCCGTAGATGCCAAATCCCTCCTTTGGCGCGTAGATCTTGACGGTTGGATTGATGCTCAGGAGGTAGGACAAGCCCGCCATGTGATCGGAGTGGCGGTGCGAAAGAACGACAAAGTCGAGGTCCGAGAGATCAACTCCCTTGGCCTTCACGTTCGCCGCGAATATTTCGGGATCGTTACCCGTATCGAACAGGATGCGTTTTCCCGCGATTTCGACAAGGGCGGAGAAACCCCAGTCCTTTGTCATCGCGTCATTGGTGCCGAAGGCGTCATAGAGAATGGTGATCTGGTCTTTCGCCTCAGCTGCCGCGCTTTCCGTAAGCCCGGTCGCGAAAACGCTGGAGGCGATCAGTGCTGCAAGAAGACTGTCCCTGATGTTCATGAAAGCGTCTCCTGTTGTCGTGCAAGACATACAACGGGAACGAGGGCGGCTTCGAGAGCCGTCCAAATTGGCTCCAGTCGAAAGATCGGAGCCGGACACACATCCACTGGCCGCTTGATGCTGGATGCCGTGCCTGTGGTGGAGCGTAGCACAATCTAAGAGAGACTTGGAGACCTTCGTTGGGGGTGGCCAGTCGGGACCAGATATTCTGGTCGCAGCGAACGGCACGCCGTCACCCTCTAGATCTTCGTCAGTCCGCAATTCGCCGCCAATCGTACGAGCTGCGCATCCGTGCGCGCGCCGGTCTTGGTCTTGATCAGATAGTGATAGTTCTGCACCGTCTTGACGCTGAGATTGAGATGCGTTGCGATCTGTTCGGTCGTGGCGCCGCCGGCGAATTGGCGCAGAATCTCGATCTCGCGTTCTCCCAGTTGATCCAGCGCAGAGCCCGCCGACAGGCTGTCCTCGGCCAGGATGTGCGCGATGTCGTCGCTCATGGCGCGTTCGCCGCGCGCCACGCTGCGGATCGCGGACACGACCGCGGACGGCTCGCTACTTTTGGTGACGAAGCCGCTGGCGCCGGCACTGAAGGCTGCCTTCACCAGCACGGCCTCGTTGTGCATGGTGAAAACGAGGATCCGCGCCCGCGGGCTGCGCGCGCGGATGTTGCGGATGGCTTCCAGCCCGCTCGCGCCGGGCATGGAGATATCCAGCAAGACCACATCGGGATCGCGCGCCTTGAAGGCGCTGTAGGCATCCGCGGCGTTGTCGGCTTCCGCCACGACATGCAGATCGCCCTGGCTCTCCAGCACGCGCCGATAGCCCTGCCGCACGATCGGATGGTCGTCGACCAACAGCACGGAGATGCCTGTTGCCATAATCTCGTTCATCCCGGCCTCACGCGGCGAGCGGGATGGTGGCGGCGATGCTGAGTCCGCCTCGGGCGGGCAGGATCGAGAATGATCCGCCGGCTCCTGCGACGCGCTCGCGGATGCCGGTGAGGCCGAAGCCCACCGACTGCGCAACGCGTGCCGCGTCGCCGCCGCCATCGTCATCGACACGGATCAGCAATGCATCGTCGTCGCCCGTGCGCCGCTCGACGTGCAGAGAAATCTCGCGTGCCGTGCCGTGGCGCAGCGCGTTGGTCAGGCATTCCTGCGCGACGCGATAGGCGGTGGTCGCGGCCGGGCCGCTGATGTCGGTGAGGTCGCCCCTGAGATCGAGCTGAATCGTCGGCCGCACCGAGCTCTGCGAGCGCCAGCTATCCACCAAATTCACGAGGCTCGCCTCCAGTCCAAGCTCGGCGGGCAGGGGATTGCGCAGGCGCTTCAGCGCGTCGCGCAGCGAGGCCATCAGATGATGCGTGGCCTGCGAGATCATCCGCGCGTCCTGCACGATGTCGTTGCGCTTGTCTGCCTTCGTGCTCGCCGTCTCGATGGTGTTGGCGAAGGCGAGGATGGCCGAGAGGTTTTGTCCGAACTCGTCGTGCAACTCGCGGGCGAGCGCGCGGCGTTCGTCGTCGCGGATCTCGATCAGGCGCCGCGTCAGCGCCGCGCGCTGTTCGGTCGCTTCCTCCAACCGGCCGCCGAGCTCGTCGACGGCGCTGCCGATCATCGCCAGCTCCATCGAGCGGAAGCGCGGCAGTTTCGTCCGATACTGACCGCGGGCCATGCGCTGCAAGGCGGTCACGATCGTGCGCGCCGGCGCCAGCGCATGCGCAATCGCGAGCGAAGCCAGGAGCGCGATCGCCGCCGCCATCAAAAGCGCCACGTCGATCACGTTGAGGATGTACTCCCAGGCGAGCGAGATGGCGGCCGCTTCATCCGGCGTCGCGACCACCGTTCCGGCGGTCGCCGCGCGGGGACTGACCGGCCGTATCACTTCGGCATGGCTGCCAAGGAAGGTCGGCACAATCGACGCGAACCAGCGCGGCGGCGCCTTGCCGAGCCCCTCACTCTGGCCGCAGAGCGGCTTTTCGAATGCGATGGCAGGTTGGAATTCGACGCAGACGCCAGGGGAGATCAGCTTCATCGTCTCCAGCGTGCGCCACTCCGGAACCGGCAGAAGCTGCTCGCGTGTTCTGCTGCTACGCAACAAGAATTCGTGCCAATACAGGGCCTGAAGCGCCTGGGCGACCCGCTGCGCCGAGGCCGCGGTGGCCCGGTCGACGCTGCGATAGGCGTCGAACGTGGCCCAGATGGTCGCCGCACCAAGGCAGAGCACGACGATGAGAAACAGACGGGCGACAAGCTGAAGCACAAGGCGCATGCGATCACCCCAAAGTTTGCTAAGGTCAGCCTAACAACGCCGCCGCGCCTTGCCAATTGCGGGGATCGGCAGGATGGCAGCTCGGGCAAATTTCCCAAGCCGGATTGGGCATGGCTCTTTGGACCGGGCGCGGCGGCTTTGATCTAATGGGCGGTATTCACGGCCAGGAGCGGTGCAGCATGAGTTCGATGACGATTGGGCCGATCGCGGGGCCTGCTGCCGACCCATCCGAGCGCAGTGCGCTCCTGTTCTGGATGATCTTCACCGGGCTTTCGATCTTCGCCGTCGTGCTGCTGTGGCGGTTCGGCCTGATCCGCCTGATGCTGACCTCGGACCGGACCTACATTTCCAGCTTGATCGCGCTGCTCTATGTCGTCACTTGCGGTCACTGCTTCCTGCGTACGCGGGCCATTGCCCGTGAGGGCGCGGCAGCCCGGCGCTGCCGCGCGGTGCTCGCGGCGCTCGAGGGCGGCAGGGCGCTCGAGGCCGGCGGCGCAGCCGCGCTGCCACGCGGGCTGGTGCGGGACCACATCGAGAGTCTCGTGACCAAGGCGGCGGCGCAGGACTACCGCCCCCTCGACCAGACGCTATTGCTGCGCACGCTCGCCGACCGGCTGCGCGGCTCCAACGGCTTCGGCGCCTTTGTCTCGGACACGCTGATGAAGCTCGGCCTGCTCGGCACCATCGTCGGCTTCATCATCATGCTGGCGCCGATCGCGGGGCTGGATGCCGCTGACAAGGTCGCGATGCGATCCTCGATGGGGTTGATGAGCGACGGCATGGCGGTCGCGATGTACACGACGCTGGCGGGTCTCGTCGGCTCGATTCTGGTCCGCATCCAGTATTACATGCTGGATGCCGCGACCCAGAAGGTGTTCTCGGATGCAGTGGTGCTGACCGAGACCTATGTGACGCCGGTGCTGGAGCGCAAGGGTTCTGGAATCAAGGGTGCTGGAATCGCGACATGATGGATGATTTCGGTCTCTATCCGCGCGAGGAGCCGTTCGATCCCTTGGGCGTGATGCTGTTCAAGGCGCTCCAGGTGATCGCTTTCCTGTTCTTCCTCGCGCTGCTCGCGGTCTCGCCGGACGCCAAGGACGGCAAGATCGATTCCAAGGCCGAGTTCATGATCACGCTGGACTGGCCGGACAGCCACCCCGACGATCTCGACCTGTTCGTGCAGGATCCCGCCGGCAACATCGCCTGGTATCGCCACCGCGAGGCCGGCTTCCTCACGCTCGATCGCGACGACCGGGGCGGAGCCAACGACTTCATCATGGTCAACGGCAAGAAGATTGCTTCGCCGATCCGCGAGGAGATCGTCACGGTGCGCGGCATCGTCGCCGGCGAATACACCGTCAATGTCTCACATTTCGTGGCCACCACCGGCGAGCCCGTGACGGCCAATGTGAAGGTGCAAAAACTCAATCCGACGGCGCAGGTGATCTTCGATAACAAGTTCACGGTCGATCACACCGGCGACGAGAAGACCGCGGTCCGGTTCCGGCTCGATGCCGAAGGCAAGGTCGTCAATGTGGACCAGCGGCCGAAATCGCTGCTGGAGACGTTCCGCAGCGGCTGGCGCAACGGCGCCGATCTCGACCCGAACACCGGTGTGAGCAAGAACGCTGTGAGAGTGCGCCGTGACTAGCTTGCAGACGGTCATCCTCACGCTATCGATAGCCTACGCCGTCATCGGCGCGCTGCTGCTGGTCGTGCTCGTCTATGCGCGGCTGCACTGGTCGGTCAAGGCCGTCGCGGTGGTCGTGACCAGCGCCTTCTATGTCGTCAGCTTCACGGAAATGCGCGGGCTGCTCGGCTGGGCCAGCGCCGACCGGCTGCCGGCCTCCTTCAAGCTGCTGAAGGCCCGCATCGTCGAGCCGCATTCGCTGGAGGGCGATCCCGGCTCGATCTATCTCTGGGTCGAGCAGCTCGACGAGGACAATCGGCCGAGCGGCATCCCGCGCGCCTTTCGTGTGCCCTACAATGACAGGCTGGCCGACAAGACCCACGCGGCGGAGAACGAGATCGCGCTGGGACATCCGCAAGGCGGCCGGGCCGCGGATTTCGGCGGCGGCGATGGCAGCCTCATCGACATGGTCAGGGAATATGTGACGCCCAAGACCATCATGGAGACGAGCGGAGGCGATTCCTCGACCGGCGAATTCCTGGCCCCTCCCGCCGGCGCGCAGGGCGCCGTGTTCACGCCGCTGCCGCCGCCCCGGATGCCGCCGAAGGACGAGCAATAGGCTCTTCACCATCGCAACAGGGCAGTGCTGGCAAACCGCGCGCCGCTGGCGCATGTTCTTGACCTCCCTCAATTTGGCCTTATCGGCTCCCAATAAGGTTCGAGGGTGGAGGGTGCGTGCTTCTCGCTGTCTTCTCGGATATCCACGGCAACCGGCAGGCGTTCGAGGCGTGCCTGAAAGTCGCGCGGGCGCGTGGCGCCGAGCGCTTCATCCTGCTTGGCGACTTCGTCGGCTATGGCGCCGATCCGGAATGGGTGGTGGATACCGCGATGGAGCTGGTCGCCCAGGGCGCCGTCGCCGTGCGCGGCAATCATGACCAGGCGGTGAATTCCTCGGCCGAGACCATGAATGCTGAGGCGCAAATCGCGATCGAATGGACCCGCGGCCGGCTCGACACCGCGCAGCGGCGGTTCCTGGCGGAATTGCCGATGCTGGTGGAGGACGGCGATCGCCTGTTCGTGCATTCGGAAGCCTCCAGCCCCCGAAGCTGGCACTATGTCCGATCGACCGCCGACGCCGCCAAAAGCCTGATCGCGACGCCAGCTCATGTCACGTTCTGCGGCCACATCCACCGCCCGGCGATCTATTCGATGTCGGTGACGGCGAAGATGTCGGGACTCGTGCCCAAGACCGACGTCTCCGTACCGCTGCTGCGCGGGCGGCAATGGCTTGCTGTGCTCGGCTCGGTCGGCCAGCCGCGCGATAGCGATCCATCCGCGGCTTTCGCGCTGTTCGACACGGTCTCGTGCCAGATCACCTATTGCCGCGCGCCCTACGACGTCGAGACGGCCGCGAACCGGATCCGTGAGAACGGCCTGCCGCATTGGCTCGCCGACCGGCTGTCGCAGGGGCGCTAGAGGCCGATGCCGAAACCCCTCGTCAAATCAGGCGCAGCGATCGACGGCTACACGATCGGCGAATGCGTCCATGCCGGCGGAATGGCGACGCTGTGGACCGTCACCCGTCCCGGCCTCGACGTGCCGCTGCTGATGAAAATTCCGCGGGTGTCGGAGGGCGAGGACCCTGCCGCGATCGTCTCCTTCGAGATGGAGATGATGATCCTGCCGCGGCTGGCCGGGCCGCACGTGCCCTCATGTTTCGGCACCGGCGATTTCGCCCACCAGGCCTATGTCGTGATCGAGCGCATCTCCGGGACCACGCTTTACAAGCGGTTGCCCGACCTGCCGCTGCCGTATGACGAGGCGCGGCAGCTCGTCGCCAGGATCGCGACGGGGCTCGCGGATTTGCACCGGCAGAACGTGATCCATCACGACATCAAGCCGAGCAGCATCATGTTCCGCGAGAGCGGCGAGGCGGTGCTGATCGACTATGGCCTGTCGCATCACAACCATCTGCCGGACCTGTTGCAGGAGGAATTCCGCCTTCCTTACGGCACCGCGCCCTATATGGCGCCGGAACGGCTGTCGGGGGTGCGCGACGATCCGCGCAGCGATCTGTTCTCGCTTGGCGTGCTGCTCTATTTCTTCACGACCGGCGAGCGGCCGTTCGGCGAGGGCGAGACGCTGCGTGCGATGCGGCGCCGGCTGTGGCGCGATCCGCACCCGCCGCGCGGCTTGCGCGCCGACTATCCGCCCTGGCTCCAGGAGGTGGCGCTGCGATGCCTCGAGATCGAGCCGGTGCGGCGCTATCCGACGGCGTCGCAACTCGCCTTCGATCTGACCCATCCGGACCAAATCAGGCTCACGATGCGCTCGGAGCGAATGAAGCGCGATCCGCTCAGCGTCGCATGGCGCCGCCGGTTCAACCAGGGTGTCATGGCGCCCCGCGCGAAATCGGATGTCGCAGCCCAAATCGCATCGAGCCCGATCGTTGCGGTCGCGCTCGATACGGCGGAAGGCGAGCCGGAGTTGAACGAGGCTCTGCGCATGACGACGGAACGCATTCTCGCCACGCTGCCGTCGGCGCGGCTCGCATGTCTCAACGTGCTGAAGCTCAACCGCATCGCGATTGACAGGACGCTGGATGAGCAGGGCTCCAACAAGCATATCGACCGGTTGGTGGCGCTCAGGCACTGGGCCACTCCGCTCAAGCTCGATGAGAGCCGGCTGTCGGCTCACGTGCTGGAAGCCGTCGATCCCGCGGCGGCCATCCTGGAGTTTTGCGAGGTCAACCACGTCGACCACGTCATCATCGGCGCGCGGCAGGGCTCGTTCCGGCGCACGCTGCTCGGCAGCGTCTCGGCCAAGGTGGCCTCGGAAGCGGCCTGCACCGTCACCGTGGTCCGGCCGCCGCGAATGGCTGCGGATGCGGGCGAGGAGGTCGGATAGGGCAGCGCTCTGGATCGTGGAGGTTCAGGCCGCGTGAGCGGTGTGGACGGAGCGCTTACGACGGATCGGCCAGGAGAATTGCGGGCCGGGCTCGCCGTGATCCGCGCTGCCGCCGAAGAACTGGATGATCTCGCGGCAGGGCTCGCAGTTGAACAGATTACGCGACGCGGATGCCTTGGTCATTTCCTTCAGGCAGTTCGGGCAATGCGGCTTCATGAGCTTGGTCCAGAAAAGAATTCATTGCCGGCGCGGTGACCGGAGCGGGTGATCCAGGCCCGTCTCGGGCCCGGTGTCGTCGCGCATCTCGCCTTCGGTGCGTTCGAGCCGACCGAAGAAGAAATCGAGGTCGGGATGTGGGCGCCGCGGGATGCGGCACCGACGCTTCGGCTGACGCTTCACGAGCGCGATCTGCATGGGGTCAGGCCCGATACCAGTCGCGACGGGCGATGCGGGTCGAGCGTACCGAGACCTTCACCGGTCCGGCCGATGGACCAAACACAACAAACGCACAAAAACCAAGCCACAACGCCACGCCAGTCCAAACCAGGGTCGTCGTCATGATGTGCTCCCGCGAAAACAGGCAAGAATCACTAGCGGTGATTTGCGCGAATCAGGGAAGCCCGGAGGAGTACGGATCAAGGTTGCAAATTTAGGCATTGCGCGCCGCAGCACCCGTAGAAGCCGCACGTCTGCGGAGCTGAGCGGGCCCTCAGATCGCCTCGCCGCGTGCACCCGCGGCGGCGTTGCGGATTGCGGCGATGTTGGTCTTGTAGGCGTCCTGCGTGCCGCCCCTGAACACGGACGTGCCGGCGACGAAGGCGTTGGCCCCGGCCGCGGCCAGGGGACCTGCGACGTCGGCGCCGACGCCGCCATCGACCTCGATGTCGATCGGGCGGCCCGCTGTCATTGCGCGGATGTCGCGGATCTTGCCGATCGCGGAGGGGATGAAGGCCTGGCCGCCGAAGCCGGGATTGACCGACATCACCAGCACGAGGTCGACCAGGTCCAGGACGTATTCGAGCGCGCTGATCGGCGTGCCCGGATTGAGCGAAACGCCGGCCTTCTTGCCGAGTGCGCGGATCGCCTGAAGCGAGCGGTGCAGATGAGGACCGGCCTCGGCATGCACGGTGATGTGGTCGCAGCCGGCTTTCGCGAAGGCCTCGAGATAGGGGTCGCAGGGCGAGATCATCAGATGCGCGTCGAAGATCTTCTTGGTGTGCGGACGCATCGCCTTGATGACGTCGGGGCCATACGAGATGTTGGGAACGAAGTGCCCGTCCATGACGTCGAGATGGATCCAGTCGGCTCCGGCGGCGTCCACGGCGCGCACCTCCTCGCCGAGCCTGGAGAAATCCGAAGCCAGGATCGAGGGCGCGATTGCCAGGGGGCGGGGAGCGAAGGCTTGGGTCATGGCGGTTTCCCGTGGCGGCCGTGAAAGATGGACTCGCCTAACATGGGCCTCTCAGCCGGGCAATGCAGGGGCGGCGTGCTTCCTGTGGGCGGAAATTTCTGCCGCGCCCGGCATGAATTGCCGGTGTTCCCGGCCGTGCAAAGTGCGGTGAAAGCGGATTTCATTGAGCTTTTTGCGCTGGCACGGCGCTTGCTGACTTCACCTGAACAGAACATTGGCCGCGGCATGCCGCATCGGTTGGAGTTGTGCAATGTTGTTCGCTCTTGGGGCCGTATCGAGCGCGCTCGACGCGATCCAGTCGCTGACAAATTCGAAATCGTCCACGTCGACGCAGAAGACGGGGTCCTCGCAAAAGCCTGCGACCAATCCGTTCGCGATCGACAGCGGCAGCAACAGCACGACCGGCGCGACCTCATCGGTCAATGCGGGCAAAACCCCGCAGATCTCGCCGGAGACGATGAACGCGCTGTTCGCCGCGCAGAGCCAATCCTCGGACAGCACCGGCAGCGCCGCCAGCTCGACCTCGTCGAGTTCGACGTCCTCGTCCTCGACGCGCCGCGACGCCGCCCTGAAGGATCTGTTCTCGCAGATCGATGGGGACGGCGACGGCAAGATCACCAAATCGGAATTCGAGAATGCGCTCGGTGCCGGCGGCACCAACCTCGCGCAGGCCGACGACGTTTTCTCGAAGCTGGATTCGAACACGGACGGCAGCGTCAGCCTCGATGAGATGTCGAAGGCGCTGAAGAGCGGCCATCGCGGCCACCATCACGCGCAAGGTGCGGGCGATGCGTCCGGCAGCGGCTCGGATTCCTCCTCGCAGGCCAAGGGCGGCTCGACCTCGACCTCGACGACCGGCGCCGACGGATCGACCACCACCACCGTCACCTACGCCGACGGCTTCAAGATGTCGACGACGGTCCCGGGCGCCTCCAGCTCTCGTAATTCGGCGTACGATCTGTTCGCGCAGTTGATGCAGCGGCAGGGCGGGCAGGGACAAGGCGCCTCAGCGACTGCAGGTTCATCGATGTCGATGAGCGTGTAACCCTGCTCACGGCTAGCCCGCATATTCGTGAGTGATGTCACGGTAGACATACCGATCGCGGATCTCTTGATTGAAGAACGTACCCTTCGAACGCACATCCTTGAACGCGGCGGCGACCTCGGGCGGAACGTCCGCGTAGACATAGAGGCGTCCGCTGACGAAAGTCACGGTCAGCTCACGCCTATCGGGGGCATAGCGGAAAAAGCGGATCACGGAAGACGGCATGGCTGTGCACCTTGTGCGCCAAGGTAACGCCGTGTCAGCCGTTTCGTTTCTATCCGAACCGATCCTTCCAGGCCGGCATCGCGCCGGCGAACGGCAGGGCCGTTGCGTTGTAGATGCCGCGGGCGATCGCGCGTGCGACCACGTTGGCGGCGACCGTGCCGAGCTCAGTAAGGCCGACCAGCGGCTCGATCGGCTTCTCGCCCGTTGCGGCGGCGAACAGCACGTCGCCGTCGGTCGGGGCGTGCACCGGATAGATCGCACGGGCGAAGCCGGTATGCGCGATCATCGCAAGCCGCTTGGCTTGGGCCTTGGTCAGCGTGGCATCGGTGACGACGAGGCCGATCGTGGTGTTCTCACGCGCGCTCGCGGCGGGTCCGCCCTTGATGCGCATCGCCAGCATGTCCGGCGTGAACGCGGACGGCAGGCCGCGCCCGCCGAACTCGCCGTTCTCCTCGAACGGCGCAGCCCAGAACCAAGGCCCTTCGCCAATGGTTGCGCTGCCGACCGCGTTGACGACCACGATCGCGGCGACCTTGATGCCATTGGCCAGGACCGCGGAGGCCGAGCCTAGTCCACCCTTGAAGGTCGCGGTGGTGGCACCGAGGCCGGCGCCGACGCTGCCCAGCGCGAAATCGTCGCCGGCGGCCAACGCTGCGGCGTAGCCGAGATCGCGATAGGGCGCGAAGCGTCCCCAGGCCTTGTCGCCACCGTTGAGCAGGTCGAAAACGATCGCGCCCGGCACGATCGGAATCACCGCTTCGCGAATCCGAAGGCCGCGGCCTTGTTCGGCGAGCCAGGCCTGGATGCCGCCGCCGGCGTCGATTCCAAAGGCGGAGCCGCCGGACAGCGCAATCGCGTCAACGCGATCGACGGTGCTGGCGAGGTCGAGCAACGCGTCTTCGCGCGTGCCGGGTCCGCCGCCGCGAACATCGATGGCCGCAACCGCGGGGGCGTCGAAGATGATTGCGGTCGTGCCAGTGGCGATTTTCGCATCCTCGGCATGGCCGACGCGGACGCCGGCGATATCGGTGAGAAGGTTTTTCAAGGCGGCTCCGCAGGCTGAAAGGCGCTCGCTTCAGCGATATCGCAGGGATGCCGCAGGCTCAACCCGCGAGCGCGGTCCGCAGCATCTTGGCGAGTTCGGACTTGCGGTAGGGCTTCGCCAGCAGCAGCACGCCGGAATCGAGCCGCCCGTGATGGACGATAGCGTTCTCGGTGTAGCCCGAGGTGAACAGCGTCTTCAGGTCGGGGCGGCGGCGAGCCGCCTCGTCGGCGAGCTGGCGGCCGTTCATGTTGCCGGGCATGATGACGTCCGTGAACAGCAGGTCGATGTTCTTGTCGGCGTCGATGATGACGAGGGCCTCGGCCGCGTTGGCGGCTTCGAGGGCGGTATAGCCGAGGCTCTTGATCTGAGTCACGACATATTGCCGTACCAGCGCGTCGTCCTCGACGATCAGGATCTTTTCGCGGCCGCCGGTGACGGGTGCGTTCTGGAGCGCCTCGAATTCGGTCTCCTGCACGCCGCTCGAGCGCGGCAGGTAGATCTTCACGCTCGTGCCGTGGCCTTCCTCGCTGTAGATCTTGATGTGTCCGCCGGACTGCTTGACGAAGCCGAACACCATGCTGAGCCCGAGGCCGGTGCCCTTGCCGACCTCCTTCGTGGTGAAGAAGGGATCGAACACCCGGTCCATCAACTCCGGCGGGATTCCGGAGCCGGTATCGCTGACGGCGATCATGACGTAATTGCCGGCCACCACGTCGGGATTCATGCTGGCATAGCCGTCGTCGAGGAAGATGTTGCGGGTCTCCAGCACCAGCGTGCCGCCGTCGGGCATGGCATCGCGCGCGTTCAGCGCGAGATTGAGGATCGCGGTGGAAAGCTGACCCGGGTCGATAAGTGCCGGCCACGCATCTTCGGTGAGCTGCGGCATGATGGTGATCTGCTCGCCAAGCGTGGGATGCAGGAGCTTTGCGGCCTCGAGCGTCAATGCGTTGACGTCGATTTCGCGCGGCTGGAGCGGCTGCTTGCGGGCGAAGGCGAGCAGATGCTTGGTCAGTTGCGCGCCGCGCTCGGCGGCGTCGTCGATCAGCTTGGTGATGGCGGCGAGCTCGGGACGGTCAGCGACCGCGTCCGCCAAAATTCCGATGGTGCCGGTGATGACGGTCAGCACATTGTTGAAGTCGTGCGCGACACCGCCGGTCAGTTGACCGATGGAATCCATCTTCTGGACGTGCCTGAACTGCGCCTCGGCTGCCTGCTTCTCGGTGAGGTCGCGGCCGATGAAGAAATGGCGCTTGACCGGCTCGGACCAGGTGCCCATCCAGTTCAGCGTGACCTCGTGACCGTCGTAATGGTAGTAGCGTGCCTCGAAGCTGCGCTTGACCGCGCCACGCCGCGCCGCGCGCATCTCGTCGCGCGTCTTCTGGAGGTCATCGGGATGAATGAACTCGGTGGCGCTGTGCCCGATCATGTCTTCCGGATTCAAGCCGAGAATGGTCTTCACGCTCGGGCTGACCTGGATGAAATTGCCAAAACCGTCGGTGACCAGGATCAGGTCCTGTGAGGTCTCGAAGATCCGCTCCCGCTCCTCGACCTCGCGGCGCAGTTTTTCTCGTGCCTGCTTCTCTTCCGTGATGTCGTGGGCGATCTTGGAGGCGCCGATGATCTCTCCGCTGGCTGTTTTGAGCGGAGAAACATTGAGGACGACATCGACGCGCCGGCCGTCCTTGCGGATGCGGACCGTCTCGTGCTGGGCGATCGTTTCGTTGCCGCCGACCCGGTTCAGGATACCCCTGACCTCGGCCTTGCGGTCCTCCGGCACGATGATGTCGATGGGCTGCCCGATGGCCTCCGCGGCGGCATAGCCGAACAGATGTTCGGCGGCCTTGTTCCAGCCCGTGATGACACCGTCGAGCGTCTTCGTGATGATGGCATCATTGGCGGATTCGACGACGGCGCCGTACAGGGCAAGGCGCTTGCCGTAGTAATCGCGATCCAATGCCGACTGCTGGCGCAGCCTGCCGACGAGGCCCAGCGTGTGCGCCTGGAGGCGGACATTTTCGATCAGGAGCACCGCAAGCACGAAGGTCGCCGCGCAAAGGCCGTAGACACGACCGGCGTAGAAGCCGAGATCGAAGCGCGCGACGTTGACGATCGCCGACAGCGCGATGTCGAACAGCCATGCGCACATCACCACCATGAGCCAGACATCGATGACCGAATGCGGACGGCGGAACCACAGCGAGACCAGCGCGGCGAAACTCAAGGACCAGACAAAGGACACCACGCCGATCATGATCTGCGTGTAACGGCCATCGCGCAGCAGGACCGGAAGCAGGTCGTGCTGGGCAATGACGGCCCAGGTCAAGACGATCATGACCGCGACGACGCCGACCACGCTGGCGTAGATCGCCTTGCTTGCCGAGCCCGCGATCCTGGCGCCGCCCTCGGCCTCCTTCAGCCAGGCATAGGCCAGCACACAGAGTGGGAAGCCGCCGTGCCAGATCATGTAGAGCCAGACCGTGGTCTGCTGGTTGGCCCCCAGCAACCCGGTCGGCGAAAAGAGTCCGGGGAAGGTGAGGGCGTGGACCACGGCGGCGGCGGCGGTGAACAGATAGCCGGCCGCGAGCACGAGCAGCGCGCGGGTCCTGAGCACCGCAAACTGCGACAACAGCAGGACCGCCGTCACGATGTCCGCGACGACGAGAGCGGATTGATAGCTCGCGACGAAGGCTGGCACAGGCAGCAGCGGGATACCTGCGAAGGGCACGGCCATTGCGAACAGGATCGAGGAGACGCCCACGATCGTCAATGCTGCGGTGCGGTCTTTCGGGGTCGCCGGCAGCGTCGAAAGGAATGTGTTCCGATCGGTCGGCGCGGACACGTGCAGCTCTCGCAGATCGGTCTTGAGCATTTTTGCCAATCTCATTTGGCTTAATCAGTTTCTGTCCATGGTAGCTAGTTCTGGGCACGCATCATGACAAAACCCACCGCGACTCAACCGAAGGTTACAGCTTACTTAATTTTAGGGGGAACGCGCACGGGGGATCGGGTAAGATGCGCTTTACTGGACGGTGCTATAATGCTCTCCCGCTGCTACGGGTTCCAGGTTTGAATCAGGCATTTTGATTTCACGATCCGGGAGTTGTTCCTATGCCCCGCGTTCTCATCATCGACGACCAGAAGGACGTCCGGGCGATGGTCGCGATCGTGCTGCGCGTCAACCGTTACGACGTCGTTGAGGCCGATAGCGGCGCAGCCGGGGTAAAAGCCTTCACCGACGCCCGCTTCGATGCGGCAATCGTGGACATTTTCCTCGGCGATACCAGCGGCGTCGAGGTCATCGCGACCCTGCGCGAGCTTGCACCGACCCTCCCGGTCGTTGCCGTGTCGGGGATGACGGCGCTGGATTTCATGGAACAATCGCCTCACCTTGCCAACGTGGTCTGCCTGCAAAAGCCGTTTCGGCCGAACGATCTTCTTCAAGCGCTAAGGAAGGCCCAAGTCGCGGCGGACGGCGCGCTGCCCGCAGCCGTCTGTTCCTGACGCAGGAAGAAACGCCCCGGGGCAAGCCGGGGCGCGATGATGATTTGATGAGGCCTTCAGGCCCCGGCAACCGTGCTTAGGTGCCGTTGCCGCTGATCGCGGCGTAGCCGCCCTTGGCGTCCCATTTGTAGACGACGTAGTCGAGCTGCTTGATGTCGCCCTTGGCGTCATACTCGATCGGCCCGATCACGGTGTCCCACTTGCCGGCCTTGATGGCCGCCATGACCTTCTTGGCATCTGTGGTGCCGGCCTTCTTGGCCGCCTGCGACCAGACCTGCATCGCCGCGTAGGTGTAGAGCGTGTAGCCCTCGGGATCGATGTTCTTGGCCTTGAAGGCCTCGACGATCTTCTTCGCGGTCGGCTTGTTGCGCGGATCGGGGCCGAAGGTGAACAGCGTGCCTTCGCCGGCCGGGCCGGTGATGGAGGCGTATTCCTTGTCAGCGAGCGCGTCGCCGGCCATCAGCACGGTCTTGAGGCCCTGGTCGCGCATCTGGCGCAAGATCAGGCCGCTCTCCTGATGGTAGCCCCCGACATAGACGAGATCGATGTTGTCGCGCTTCAGTCGCGAGACGATCGCGTTGAAGTCCTTGTCGCCCTTATTGTAGGACTCGTACATCTTCTCGGTGACGCCCGCCTTGTTGAGCGCCTTCTTGGTCTCGTCCGCAAGACCCTTGCCGTAGGTGGTCTTGTCGTTGAGGATGGCGATGTTCTTGCCCTTGTAGTTCTTGGCGATGTACTGGGCGGCGACCAGGCCCTGCTGGTCGTCGCGGCCGCAGACGCGCGCCACATTCCACAGTCCGCTATCGGTGAACTTCGGATTGGTGGAGGCGGGAGTAATCTGGAGCACGTTGCCGTCGGCATAGGCTTCCGACGCCGGGATCGACGACGACGAGCAATAATGCCCGGCCACGAAGGGGATCTTCGCGCCGGCGATCTTCTCGGCGATCGAGCGCGCCTGCTTCGGATCGCAGGCGTCGTCCTCGACGGACAGCGCGAGCTTCTTGCCATTGAGACCGCCGGCGGCGTTGATGTCGGCTACGGCCATCTCGGCGCCGTTCTTCATCTGGCGGCCGAAAGCGGACTCGCCGCCGGTCATCGGACCTGCGACTGCGACGGTGACATCCTGCGCGAATGCTGCGCTCGACAGCGCGATCGATGCGCCGAATGCCAGACCGATGAGCTTCAGTGATTTCATGAGATACCTCGAGGGTGGTCGCCTGTGGAAGTTACCGGGCATACCCGGTTCAAACCGGCGCCATTCTTGAATGAATTCGAGGAGAAGTCACCGGCAAAATACGGGCATGGGCAGAGATATCTCGCCACATTCGGCAGCACGGGTTCGCCTTGGGCGGCCTCAACCGTGCCGGCCGCCTTCCAGGTAGGCGGCGCGAATCTCGGGGCGCTGCAACAACTCGGCGCCGGTCCCGGCCAGCGTGATCAGGCCATTGACCATGACATAGCCGCGATGGGCGAGCTTGAGCGCATGGTTGGCGTTCTGCTCGACGATCAGCACGGTCAGGCCATCCTGCCGGTTCAGGGTGCGGATCGCATCGAAAATCTGGCGCGCGATCAGCGGCGCCAGACCGAGCGAGGGCTCGTCGAGCAGGAGCAGGCGAGGACGGCTCATCAAGGCGCGGCCGATGGCCAGCATCTGCTGCTCGCCGCCGGACAGGGTTCCGCCACGCTGGCCGTAGCGTTCCTTCAGCCGCGGAAACAGCGTGAACACGCGTTGTAGCGTCGTCTCGCGTTCCGCGTCGGTGCATTCGGTGGCGTCCGCCCCCATCTGGAGATTTTCCGCCACGCTCATGCGCGGGAAGATGCGGCGGCCTTCCGGCGATTGCGCGATGCGCAAATGCGCGATCTCGTGGGTGGGCACTTCGGTGATGTCACGGCCTTCGTACAGGATCTGGCCGGCGCGGGCGCGCGGCTTGCCGAAGATCGTCATCATTAGTGTCGATTTGCCGGCACCATTGGCGCCGATCAGCGCCACGATCTCGCCGGCATTGATATCGAGGTCGACGCCTTTCAGCGCCTCGATCTTGCCGTAGGAGGCGCGAAGGCCGTGGACCGCGAGCAGGGCAGTGGGCGATGTCACGACCCGCTCTCCATCACGGCCACCGCCTCTTCCTCATCGGTGCCGAGATAAGCGGCGATCACCTTTGGATCGTCGCGAACCTCGCGCGGGGAGCCTTCAGAGATCTTCACACCGTGGTCCATCACCACGATGTGGTCGGAGATCTCCATCACCACAGACATGTCGTGCTCGATCAGCAGGATCGAGGTGCCGAGCTCGTTGCGGATCGACAGCAGCAGTTCGCTCAGGGCGGCACTCTCGCGCGCATTGAGCCCGGCGGCGGGTTCGTCCAGGCACAAGAGCGCGGGTTCGGTGCACATCGCGCGTGCGATCTCGAGCCGTCGCTGGTCGCCATAGGCAAAATTACCGGCGGCATCGTCGGCGCGATCGAGCAAATTGACCCGCTTGAGCCAGTCGGTGGCGAGATCGATCGCGCGTTTCTCGGCGCCGCGGTAGACGGGCGCGCCAATGAGCCCGAGCAAGGTGAAGCCGGAGGCGCGCATCAGCGCGTTGTGCTGCGCCACCATCAGGTTTTCCAGCGCGGTCATGCCGGGAAACAGGCGGATATTCTGGAAGGTGCGGGCGACCTTGGCCTGCTTGGCGATGCGGAAATCGTTCAGCCGTTCCAGCGCGATCACCTTGCCGTCGTCATGGCTGAGGCGGATGGCGCCGCCGCTCGGCTTGTAGAACCCGGTGATGCAGTTGAAGACCGTCGTCTTACCGGCACCGTTGGGTCCGATCAGCGCGGTGATCTTGTTCCGCTCTGCAGCAAACGACAGGTCCTGGACTGCGACGATGCCGCCGAAGCGCATGGTGAGCCGGTCGACCTCGAGAATCTGGTCGCGGCTCATCCGTGCCCCTCCTTGACGAGGTCGGATGAGATCGCGTGGGCCTTGGTCAGGTACACGGTCGGTGCGCGATGGCCGATCAGGCCGCGCGGCCGCCAGATCATGATCAGCACCATGGCCATGCCGAACACCAGCATGCGGTAGCTCTCGAGGCTGCGGAACAGCTCGAAACCGCCGATCATGGCGAGTGCGGAGAGCGCCACGCCAAGCTGCGAGCCCATGCCGCCGAGCACGACGATGGCGAGCACCAGCGCCGATTCCTGGAAGGTGAAGGATTCGGGGCTGATGAAGCCCTGGCGGGTCGCGAAGAACGCGCCGGCAAAGCCGCCGAACATCGCACCGGTCGCGAATGCCGTGAGCTTGGTGGTCGTGGTGTTGATGCCGAGCGCACGGCAGGCGACCTCGTCCTCGCGCAGGGCTTCCCAGGCGCGGCCGATCGGCAGGCGGCGCAGCCGGATCGTCACCCAGTTGGTGAGCAGCGCGAGCGCCAGGATCAGGTAGAACAGGAAGACGATGCGGTGGGTCGGCGAATATTCGATGCCGAGCCTGGCGGCGAGCCCGTTGTCGCTGTTGTCGAGGGGGATACCGAAGAAGGAGGGGCGGGGAATGCTGGAGACGCCGTTGGGCCCGCCTGTCAGATCCTGCCAATTGATGATGACGAGGCGGATGATCTCGCCGAAGGCGAGCGTCACGATGGCGAGATAGTCGCCGCGCAGGCGCAGCACGGGGAAGCCGAGCAGCACGCCCCAGAATGCGGCGAGGACGCCCGCTAGAGGCAGGCAGATCCAGAATGACCAGCCGAAATTGGTCGCGAGCAGCGCGTAAGAATAGGCGCCGACCGCATAGAAGGCGACGTAGCCGAGATCGAGCAGGCCGGCCAGCCCGACCACGACGTTCAGCCCCCAGCCAAGCATCACATAGGTGAGCACGAGGATGGCGAGATCGAGGATGTAGCGCTGGTCATAGAAGATCACGGGCACCAGCAGCGTGAAGATCAGGAGCGCCGGTGCGAGATAGCGGCCGAGGAACGACATTCCGCTCTGCACCGCCGGCGGCACCAGCTTCTCGGCGCCCGTTGGACCGATCCATTGCTTGAGCAGCTCGAGCACGATCGAACCGCCGAATACCGCGGCAACGAGGGAGGCTACATCGCCGAAGCGCGTCCAATAGGTGAGCTGGCCGTCGGAACCAGCTTCGGTGCGGACGCCGACCATCAGCGAGAACAGCACCAGCGCGATCAGCGCGTTGACGCAGGCGGTCTTCAGGAGAGCGGGGATGCCCGATGCAGTTTTGGCCGTATTGATCGAGGGAGTTTTCACGCGCGCGACCGTCAGACTTTTTCGACTTCGGGGCGGCCGAGCAGGCCGGTCGGCATGAAGATCAGCACGACGATCAGGATCGAGAACGCGGCGACGTCCTTGTATTCGACCGAGAAATAGGCCGACCAGAACGTCTCGATCAGCCCGATCGCCAGCCCCCCGAGCATGGCGCCGGGCAGCGAGCCGATGCCGCCGAGTACGGCCGCGGTGAACGCCTTGATGCCGGCGACGAAGCCCATGAAGAAATCGACCAAGCCGTAATAGAGCAGGTACATCAGGCCGGCCACTGCGGCGAGCGCAGCGCCGATCACGAAAGTCATGGAGATGGTTCGGTCGACGTTGACGCCGAGCAGCGCCGCCATGGTCTGGTCCTGCTCGCAGGCGCGCATGTCGCGCCCGAGCCGGGTGCGCGACACCAGCCAGGTGAAGATCGCCAGCAGCACGATGGTGGTGATGACCACCACGATCTGGATGTTGGAGAGCTGGATGACGAAGCCATCGGCGCTCTCGTGCAGCGTATAGCCGCCGGTGATCACTGGCGGCACTGGCTTTACCCGCGCGCCTTGCGCCACCTGCGAATAGTTGGTCAGCACGAACGACATGCCGATCGCCGACAGCATCGGCGCGAGGCGGAAGGAGTGGCGCAGCGGACGGTAGGCGATGCGCTCGATGGTCCAGCCATACAGGGCGGTGACCGCCATCGAGACCAGAATCACGATCAAGAGGATCACCGGGACCGCAGTCAGGCCGGTCGAGACCAGGAGCAGGAAGGTGATCAGCGCGATGAAGCCGCCGATCATGAAGACATCGCCATGGGCGAAGTTGATCATGCCGACGATGCCGTAGACCATCGTGTAGCCGATCGCGATCAGCCCGTAGATCGAGCCGAGCACGAGGCCGTTGATGAGCTGCTGGGCGAAATAATCCATAGGCTGCCGTACCCAAATCTGACGCGGCTCAAAGGGAGCTCTTCGAGAGAGAGTGCTGGTTTCTTCTCGGGCCCCGGCAGCCCTTAAGCATTCTCGTTTTGTAACAGGAGGGAACTGGCGGCTGCAACCGGCCCCGCCTCTGCATCAAGGCTTTTACAGAGATCATTTGGCGCTCTGGTTCCCCCCGCAATGGGCGGAACCGGTTCCCCCGGTGCCCCAATTGCAAGCCTGTGGGTGCCAGTTAAGGTAAACAAAGGGTTTAAATTGCCACCACAGTCTGATGCGAGTTAGCTCCCGGCAAAGCCTTCCATCGAAGGCGCGGACCAAACGAAGCGGGAAGCGGCATGTTCGGAAACTGGCGGATCGGTTCGGTCAACGGCGCACTTCTGGCGGCCTATTTCATCCCGGCCTGGACCCTCGTCGCCTTCAACATCATGGTGGCGCCGGTGCACGGCCTCTATGAGCGGCCGAGCGTCGCAGTGGCGCTTTTCCTCAGCGACCATCTCCAGATGGCGGGGATGGACACGGTGCGCGCCGCCTGGCTGCTGGCACTGGGGCGACTGACGGTGGTGGCGTTCTTTGCGATCTACCTTGCGCTGCTCTGCATTCCCCGCATCCGCAAGAACGGGGGTAGCGACGAAGCGCTCGGCATTGCGCTTGCGATCGGCAGCCTGATCTCGTTTGCGAGCATGATCATGGCTTCGAAGGTCGGCGAGATGGCCGCGCTGCGGCTGCACGCCACCGAGCTCCTGCTCTTGCTCGGTGCCGCCATCGTGGTGGTGATCGAACGGCCCGAGGCGGCGCCCAAGATCGTTCAGAAGACCGTAGAGGCCACTCCGCCGCTAGGTCTTGAGCAGGCCGAGCTCCTGCACAATCGCTGAGGCTTCCTTGACGGCGTGGTTCGCCGCCGGCACGCCGCAATAGATCGCCTGCTGCAGCAGGATTTCCTTGATGTCGTCGGGCGTGAAGCCGCCCTCGGCGAGGGCCGCGCGCACATGCAGGCGGAATTCGTCCCATTGGCCAAGCGCAACCATGGTGCCGATCACCAGCACCCGCCGCGTGCGCTCGTCGAAATGCGGCCGCGTCCAGGTCTCGCCCCAGGCGTAGCGGGTGATCATGTCCTGGAAATCGGTGTTGAATGCATTGCGACCCGCGATCGACTTGTCGACCCAGGCATTGCCCAGCACTTTTCGGCGCACGTTCATGCCGGCATCGCGGCGTTTCTGGTCGTCCATTCTCTATCCTCCTCTCCGTCATTGCGAGGTAGCGAAGCAATCCAGTCTGTCACCGCGGAGGGATTTCTGGATTGCTTCGCTGCGCTCGCAATCACGGTTGTGACTAACGTTGCGTCAAAAAGCCCACCACCGCGTCGGTGAACGCGTGCGGCTGCTCGACATTGGAAATGTGGGCGGCGTCGATGATGGTCATGCTCGCGCCGGGAATGCTTGAGCGGATCAATTCACCCGCCGAAACGGCGTCGCCATGTCGTGGCGGCCGGCGATCACCAGTGTCGGGCTCTTGATCTTCGGCAGCAGCGCGCGCTGGTCGAGCGTCGACAGCGCCTCGCAGCAGGCGAGATAGCCTTCGACCGGCGAGGCCAGCAGCATCGCCTTCATCCTGGCGGTGATGTCGGGCGCGCGCTCGCGGAAATCCTGGGTGAGCCAGCCGGCGATAACGGCATCGGCGACGGAAGCGATGCCGCCCTTCTTCACGGCGTCGATGCGCTCGAGCCATTTGGTTGGCTCGGCATAGTAGCAGGAGGTGTTGGCGAGGATGAGCTTGCCGAAGCGCTCCGGCGCGTTCGCGCCCAGCCATTGCCCGACCATGCCGCCCATCGACAGGCCGCACCAGTGCACTTTCTCGATATTGAGGTCGTCGAGGATGGCCAGCACGTCGCGGCCGAAGCGCTCCATCGTATAGGGGCCAGGCGGAACGTTGGACTTGCCGTGGCCGCGGCGGTCGTAGCGGATGACGCGGAATATCTGCGTCAGTGCCTTCATCTGCGGCTCCCACATCTGCAGCGTGCAGCCGAGCGAGTTTGACAGCATCAGCGTCGGCCCGCCGTCGCGGCCCTCGACGGAGACGTTGATCAGGCAACCGTCGGCATCGATCATGGGCATGCGGGCGTCTCCGTTTATTTGCGCTCAGGACTGTTTTATTCGCGTTCGAGGCTGTCGAGCAGACGGTCGATCAGGGCTTGGGAAGCGCCTTGATAGGCCATCGGCTCGAACAACGCCGCAATTTTTTCCGGCGAAAGATGCGCAGTGACCTGCGAATCGGCTGCGAGCACCTCGCGCAGATGCTTCTTCTCGACGACCGCGCGCTTGCTCGCGGCTTCGACGAGATGATGCGCATCGCTCTTGCCGATCGTCTCGGCCAGGGCGAAGGTGACCGCTTCCGCCATGATCAGGCCGTGGGTCGCATCGAGATTGCTGCGCATGCGCGCTGCATCGACATCGAGTCCTTCCGCGATGTCGACTATGGCTGCGAGGGCACCGGAGGTGACCAGCATCAATTGCGGCAGCGTCGGCCATTCCGCGTGCCACGGGCCAGCGCTGCGCTCATGGTCCTGCACCTGGGCCGCGAAAATCGTCGCGGCGAGCTGCGGCGCCATGGTTGCGCAGCCGAGCGCACTTGCGGCCGCGACCGGGTTGCGCTTGTGCGGCATGGTCGAGGAGCCGCCGCGGCCTTCCCCTGCCGGCTCGAACGCCTCGGCAACGTCGGTCTGCATCAGCAGCGAGACGTCGCGCGCAATCTTGCCGCAGCTGCCGGCAAGAATCGCAAAGGCTGATGCGACTTCCGCGATGCGGTCGCGGTGGGTGTGCCAGGGGGCTTCGGGCAGCGGCAGGTTCAGCTCTTGCGCGAGCCGTTCGGAAACGACGAGCCCCTTGTCGCCAAGGGCTGCAAGCGTGCCGGCCGCACCGCCGAATTGCAGTGCGAGGCCCTCGCGGGAGAGCCGCCTGAGGCGGCAGCGGGCGCGGGCGAGGCTTGCGGCATATTCGGCGGCCTTCAGGCCGAACGGCATCGGCAGGGCGTGCTGGAGCCAGGTTCGCGCCACCATTGCCGTGTTGCGGTGGGCCCGCGCCAGTGCGGCAAAGCCCTTGATGGCGCGGCTGAGATCGGCGTCCAATGCATCGATGCCGGCGCGAAGCGTGAGCATGGTCGCGGTGTCGATGACGTCCTGGCTGGTCGCGCCCCAATGCACGTAGCGGGCGGCCTCTGCGTCGGCCCTGCCGACATTGGCGGTCAGAATCTTGACCAGGGGGATCGCGAGATTGCCGGATCGAGTGGCGGCCTCGGCCAGCGCGGCCATGTCAAAGACATCGGCCTTGCACGCGGTTTCGATCGGGCCCACCGCGGACGTGGGAATCACACCCGTGGCCGCCTCGGCTCGGGCCAGTGCTGCCTCGAAATCGAGCATGTTCTGGAGGGTCGACCGGTCGTCGCAGACCGTACGCATGGCCACGCTCGACAGCATCGGCGCGAGCAGGGGGGAGAGGGATGTGCTCATATTGTGCGGGACCTAACCACCATGGCCCGCCTGTGCCAATCCCAAACCGGCGGCGCAAGCTTTTTGCAGTTGCGAATATGCATTGCACGTGACCGAGGCCACCCTTTCTTTTGCCGCCTCCGTGCGGTACTTGAGCTGCCTTATAGTTTAGTTGCGCGATCCATCCCGGGAGGCACCCAATGGCCATGACGATGAACGGCGAAGTCCAGCTTGCGGCGCCGCGCGAGGCCGTGTGGGCCAAGCTCAACGATGCCGAGGTGCTAAAGGCCTGCATCCCCGGCTGCGAGGAGCTGGAGAAGACCGAGGATGGCGGCTTTCGTGCGACGGCGAAAATGAAGGTCGGCCCGGTGTCGGCGCGCTTCAAGGGCAAGGTCACGCTGTCCGATCTCGATCCGCCGAACGGCTACAAGATCTCCGGCGAAGGCGAGGGCGGGGTGGCTGGGTTCGCCAAGGGAGGCGCCGTGGTCAAGCTTGCGGAGAAGGACGGCGGTACGCTTTTGTCCTACGAGGTCGAGGCGCAGATCGGCGGCAAGTTGGCGCAGCTCGGCCAGCGCCTGATCAACGGCGCCGCCAAGAAACTGGCCGACGAATTTTTCGCGAACTTCGCCAAGGCGGTACAGGGCTGAGGGCCGATGCCTCAAGCATTGCGCCTTCCGGCATATCGCGTTTTGTCATGGCGCCTTGCATTCCCGGTGATGTTGCCCCGGGGCATAATGGCCCATATGATGGGTCGGAATAATTATAAGAACCGCTTCGACGGGACCCGTCGGGGCGCTGATAGAGAGTGCTTATGGCAAAAATCTCCCTCATCGTGAACGGCAATCCTGTCACGGCCAACGTCGATCCCCGCACCCTGCTGGTGCAGTTCCTGCGCGAGAATCTGCGGCTCACCGGCACCCATGTCGGCTGCGACACCTCGCAGTGCGGCGCCTGCGTCGTGCATCTGGACGGCAAGGCCGTGAAGTCCTGCACCACGCTCGCCGTGATGGCCGATGGCCACGAGGTCAAGACGATCGAGGGGTTGGCCGCCGACGGCGCGCCGCTGCATCCGATGCAGGAGGCCTTCCGCGAACACCATGGACTGCAGTGCGGCTTCTGCACGCCCGGCATGATCATGACCGCGATCGACATCGTCCATCGCAAGGGCAACGAGCTCGACGACCACACCATCCGCGAGGAGCTGGAAGGCAATCTCTGCCGCTGCACCGGCTACCAGAACATCGTCACCTCGATCTCCGCCGGCGCCAAGGCGATGGCGAAATCCGATCTCGCGTAAACCGCGCGCGCACTCTGCGATCAGGACATTCAGATGTACGACTTCAAATACCATCGCCCCGGGACAGTTCGGCAGGCCGCCAACCTCCTGGTGAAGAACGAAGACGCCAAGGTGATCGCCGGCGGCCACACGCTGATTCCCGTCATGAAGCAGCGCCTCGCCAGCCCGCCGCATCTGGTCGACCTCTCCCATATCGATGGGCTCAACACGATCGAGATGAAGGGCCGCGCGCTCGTGATCGGTGCCACCGCCAGGCATGCCGAGGTCGCAACCTCGGCTATCGTCGGCGAGGCGATCCCGGCGCTCGCGAACCTTGCCGGCCAGATCGGCGATCCCGCCGTGCGCCACAAGGGCACGATCGGCGGCTCGCTCGCCAACAACGATCCGACTGCCGACTATCCGGCTGCCGTGTTGGCGCTGGGCGCCACCATCGTCACCAACAAGCGCCGCCTCAAGGCAGAGGAGTATTTCCAAGGCCTGTTCACGACGGCGCTCGAAGCCGACGAGATCATCACCAAGGTGATGTTCCCGCTGCCGAAGAAGGCGGCCTATATCAAGTTCCGCAACCAGGCCTCGCGTTACGCGCTGGTCGGCGTGTTCGTGGCGCGGCGTCCCTCCGACGTGCGCGTCGCGGTCACCGGCGCCGGCTCCGAAGGCGTGTTCCGTGTCACCGCGTTCGAGGAAGCCCTGAAAAAGCGCTTCGCCGCGAAAGCGCTTGACGGCATCGAGGTGCCGGCGGACGGCCTCAACAGCGACATCCATGGCAGCGCCGAATACCGCGCGCACCTCATCGGCGTGCTGACGCGGCGTGCCCTCGACGCCGCCAACGCCAAGGAGTGAGTGATCCTCACGCCTCGGCCCAAACTTGTCCCGGTGAGGGCGTAGCGAGACTGGCTTTTTCATGACCTCAGTGGCCAACACGTCCGGTGCCTTGCCGGCATCGGTCGATTCGATGCTCGAACTCCTGACGTCGCGCGGCTATCTCGCCGAGCGATCGCTGGCCACGGTGACCTATCTGTCGCTGCGCATGGGTCGGCCGCTGTTTCTGGAAGGCGAGGCCGGCGTCGGCAAGACCGAGATCGCAAAAGTGCTGTCGGCGGCACTGGGGCGGAAGCTGATCCGCCTGCAGTGTTACGAAGGCCTCGACGTCTCCTCGGCGGTCTACGAGTGGAATAGCGCCGCGCAGATGATCGCGATCCGGATGGCCGAGGCCGCCGGCGACACCGATCGCGATCAATTGTCGTCCGACATCTTCGCCGATCGCTACATGATCAAGCGACCGCTGCTCCAGGCGCTTGAGCCTGACGTCGCCGGGCCGCCGGTCCTTCTGATCGACGAGCTCGACCGCGCCGACGAGGCGTTCGAGGCGTATCTGCTCGAAATCCTCAGCGACTTCCAGGTGACGATTCCCGAATTCGGCACCGTGAAGGCGCCGAGCCCGCCGATTGTCATCATCACCTCCAACCGCACCCGCGAGATCCACGACGCGCTGAAGCGGCGCTGTCTCTATCACTGGGTCGATTATCCCGACGCCGATCGCGAGCTCGCGATCGTCAAGTCGCGCGTGCCGGGCATCTCCGCAAAATTGTCGCAGCAGGTCGTGCGCTTCGTCCAGGCACTACGCAATCAGGATTTCTACAAATCGCCGGGCGTCGCCGAGACCATCGACTGGGCCACCGCACTGTCGGAGCTCGACGCCCGCTCGCTGACCCCGCAAGTGGTCGGCGACACGCTGGGCGCGCTGCTCAAATACCAGGACGACATCACGCGGATGCAGGGCGACACCTTGCAGAAGGTGCTGAAGGAAGCGACGAGCGACTAACTTGTCATTCCGGGTGCGACGAAGTCGCGAGCCCGGAATCCATTGTGCGGCGGGGATTATGGATAAATGGATTCCGGGTTCACGCTTCGCGTGCCCCGGAATGACGGCAGAGACAGCAGACTATGGCCATCAATCACCTGGCGCCTGAGCAGACCGAGCAGTTCGCCGACAACATCGTGGGCTTCGCCCGCGCGCTGCGTTCGGCCGGCATGCCGGTCGGGCCGGGTGCGGTCATCGATGCCATGAGCGCGCTTGAGGTGATCGACATCGGCAACCGCGCCGACGTCTTCACCACGCTTGAGGCGATCTTCGTCAAGCGCCACGAGCATGCGCTGATTTTCAAGCAGGCCTTCAACCTATTCTTCCGCGCCTCGGAAGAGTGGAAGCACATGCTGGATTCGGTGCCGTTGCCGGAGCAGGCCAAGAAGAAGCCGCAGGCAGGCTCGCGCCGTGTGCAGGAAGCGATGTCGCAGCCGCGCATGACGGAGACGCCACAGCACCAGGAGCAGGATTTGCGCCTGTCGGTTTCGGACAAGGAAATCCTTCAGAAAAAGGATTTTGCGCAGATGAGCGCGGCCGAGATCACCGAAGCGCTCCGCGCCGTCGAGCGAATGCGGTTGCCGCAGGCCGAGCTTCTGACGCGTCGGCACCGGCCCGATCCCCGCGGCCTGCGCCTCGATCTCCGCCGCACGCTGCGTGCCTCGTTGCGCACTGGCGGCGACATCATCGACATCCATCGCCTCGGGCGGATCGAGAAACCGGCGCCGATCGTGGCGCTGCTCGACATCTCGGGCTCGATGAGCGAGTACACCCGACTGTTCCTGCATTTCCTGCATGCCATAGGGGACGCGCGAAAACGTGTCTCGGTGTTCCTGTTCGGCACTCGCCTCACCAACGTGACCCGGGCGCTGCGCCAGCGCGACCCCGACGAGGCGCTGGCGAGCTGCTCGGCCTCCGTCGAGGACTGGGCCGGCGGCACCCGGATCTCGGCGTCCCTGCACAATTTCAACAAATTGTGGGCCCGGCGCGTGCTGAGCCAGGGCGCCATCGTGCTGCTGATCTCCGACGGGCTCGAGCGGGAGGCCGATTCCAAGCTGGCCTTCGAGATGGACCGGCTGCACCGCTCCTGCCGGCGGCTGATCTGGCTCAACCCGCTGCTGCGGTTCGGCGGCTTCGAGGCCAAGGCGCAGGGCATCAAAATGATGCTCCCGCACGTTGACGAATTCCGTCCGGTACATAATTTGAGCTCGATCCAGGAGCTGATCATCACACTCTCCGGGCCGCTGCCGCCGCATCACCGCAGCCTGATCCGCTCCGCAGCCTGAGAGGTAGCCATGCTCGATCGCGACGAGGATATTCTGAAGGCGGCGGAGGACTGGCAGAAGGCCGGTCGTGGCGTCGCGCTCGCCACCGTGGTGGAGACCTGGGGCTCGGCACCGCGTCCGGCGGGCTCGAGCCTCGTCATCAATGACGAGGGCACGTTCCTGGGGTCCGTCTCCGGCGGCTGCGTCGAGGGCGCCGTGGTCACCGAGGCCATGGATGTGATCCAGAGCGGCAAGCCCAGGATGCTGGAGTTTGGCGTTGCCGACGAGACTGCCTGGAATGTCGGGCTGTCCTGCGGCGGCACCATCCGCGTCTTCGTCGAGAAAGTCGGCTAGCCGTGAAGCTCGCAATCCTGCACGAACTCAATGCCGAGCGCGCCGCCCGCCGCCCGGTGATCCTGGTGACCGACACCGAAAGCGGCGAGCAGCGCCTGGTGAAGGCCGAGGACTTCAGTAAGGATCCCCTGCGCGCCGAACTCGACAAGCAGCTTCGCATGGGCAAAAGCGCCAGCGTCGAAGCCGGCGGCAAGAAGCTCTTCCTCAACGTCTATGCCCCGACCGCGAAGCTCGTCATCGTCGGCGCCGTCCATATCAGCCAGGCCCTGGCACCGCTGGCGCGCTCGCTCGGCTACGACGTCACCGTGGTCGATCCGCGCACGGCCTTTGCGAGCCCCGAGCGCTTCCCCGACGTTCCACTGGTCGCGGAATGGCCCGACACGGCGCTGCCGCCGCTCAATGTGGATGCCTACACGGCATTCGTCGCGGTGACGCACGATCCCAAGATCGACGACCCCGCGTTGCTGCACGCCTTCGAGCGCAACTGCTTCTATATCGGCGCACTCGGCTCGCGAAAGACGCACGCCAAGCGCGGCGACCGGCTGCGGGCGCAGGGCGCCAAGGAGAGCGACATCGCGCGCATCCACGCGCCGATCGGGCTTGCGATCGGCGCGGTCTCGCCGTCCGAGATCGCGGTGTCGATCATGGCCGAGATCACGGCGGTGCTTCGGCTGCCGCCCAAGGAAAAAGAAGAAGCCGCATGAAGTTCGGCCCAGCGAGCCCCAGGGATGCGATCGGCGGGGTGACCGTCCACACCCTGCGCCAGGGACCGCTGGTGCTGAAGAAGGGCACGACGATCGGGCCCACCGAGGTCGAGGCGCTGGAGCGCGCCGGCATCCAGGAAATCGTGGTGGTGCGGATGGAGGAGGGCGATGTCTCCGAGGACATCGCGGCTGCCAGCATCGCGCTCGCCGTCGGTGGTGATGGCATTCATGTCGAGCGGGCCTTCACCGGTCGCGCCAATCTGTTCGCCGCGCGCCCGGGCGTGCTGGTGATCGATCGCGCCGCGGTGGATCGCATCAACAATATCGACGAGGCCATTACCTTTGCCACGCTCTCGGCCTTCAAGCCGGTGGTCGAGGGCGAGATGGTCGGCACCGTCAAGATCATCCCGTTCGGCGTCGAAGGAAACTTGCGTGATGCCGCGGTAAAGGCCGCGGGTCGCGACGTTCTGAAGATCGCGCCTTACGTCATCAAGCGTGTCGGCGTGGTCTCGACGCTGCTGCCCGGCCTGTCCTCCAAGGTGATCGACAAGACGTTGCGCGTCACCGCCGAGCGGCTGGCGCCGGCCGGCGCCGGCATCATCGCCGAGCGGCGGGTCCCGCATGAGGAGCAGGCGCTTTCGGCTGCGATCAAGGAATTACTGGGACTTGGCGCCGAGCTCGTGATCGTGTTCGGGGCATCTGCGATCGCCGACCGCCGCGACGTGATCCCTGCGGCCGTGACCGAAATCGGCGGCGAGATCGAGCATTTCGGCATGCCGGTCGATCCCGGCAATCTGCTGCTGATTGCCCGGGCCGGCACCGTGCCGGTGCTGGGCGCGCCCGGCTGCGCGCGCTCGCCGGTCGAGAACGGGTTCGATTGGGTACTGATGCGGCTGCTGGCCGGCATCAAGGTGACGCGGTCCGAGCTGATGGGCATGGGCGTCGGTGGCCTCCTCATGGAGATCGTCACGCGCCCGCAGCCGCGCGCAAAACCGGAGATCGAGGGCAACAACCACGTCGCGGTCATCGTGCTCGCAGCGGGCCGTTCGACCCGGATGGGTGGGCCGAACAAGCTACTGGCCGAGCTCGACGGCAAGAAGCTGGTGCGGATTGCGACCGAGCAGGCGCTGGCCTCGAAAGCATCGGAGGTCATCGTCGTCACCGGCCATCAGACCGAGCTGATCGAGCAAGCCTTGCAAGGTCTGAAGGTGCGTATCGTCAAGAATCCGGATTTCGCCGGCGGCATCGCAAGCTCGGTCAAGGCGGGCATCGCGGCCGTTCCCGAAGCTTGCCACGGCGCTGTGGTCTGCCTCGGCGACATGCCGCTGATCGATGCCGGTCTGATCGACCGTCTCATCGACGCGTTCGCACCCGATCGCGGCAATCTCATCGTCGTGCCCGTCAGCGAGGGCCGCCGCGGCAATCCCGTGCTGTGGTCGCGCCGCTTCTTCAAGGAGTTGATGACGCTCGACGGCGATGTCGGCGCGCGTCACCTGATCGCGAAGCACACCGAGGCGGTCGCCGAAGTGCCGGTCGACGGCGAGAGCGCCTTTCTCGACATCGACACGCCGCAGGCATTGGAAGCGGCACGGCGGGGCTGACGCTGCCGTAGAAGTGGGCAAAGGCGCACAGCGCCGATGTCCGCGGCTCGCCTACTTCTTCGTATTCGATAGCTTCTCGACCCCGGCCTTCAGCTCGACACCGCTCTTCGTCAACAGGGTCTTGTCGCCGGTGTTGAACGTAAACGTGTCGGCGCCCGCGCTGATGCCGTTCCACGCGACGGCTTCTGCGATGGACAGATACCACAATCCCTGGAATCCCGATGAATTGTTCAATTGTCCGGTCCACACGGTGGTCGATCCGCAGCCAAGGAAGTTCACCGAGAAACTGATCGCGGTGCCAGTGCTACCGTAGGCCAGCCAACCCGTCACGCCTTGCGGCTTGCCTTCGTCGCAGCTGTTCGCAGCATTGTTGGTATAGGTCCCCGTGATGGCACCTGTCGTCGTGTTGACGTTGGTGATGGCCAGGGTCGAGCCATACTGGTTGGTCCAGGTCCAGTTCACCGACTGCGCATATGCGGGCAAGGGTCCGACGAGACAGGCCGACGCGAGCATTCCGAACAGCATTGCATTGATGTGGCGCATGGTCGCTTCCTCCGGCTCTCTGAGCTTCACGACCTTAAATAACGCGATTGAAAAACACAACTATAAAGTGCATATTCATGCCGCTATTCCGGCGCGGCTTTTCAACCACGCGTTCACCAAGTGGAAACGACCGACGCTTAGAGTCGCCTTCGCCTGCCTTGGGGGGAGGGGTTTTTCATGGCTTCGAACGTCGTCGCGCGCCGTTGCGCGATGTTTTTCTTTGCGCTGTCCGTCTGCGTCGCGGGCGCTCGCCATATCACGGATGCGCACGCCGCCGGAGCATTTGCGGTCGGCAAGTGCGGCGCCTATGGCCAGGCCTTTGATTATGGCGCCGAGCACGATGCGCGTGCGGCGGCGCAGAAGCAGTGCAAGGGCGATTGCACGACCGTGACGATGAAGCGCGCCTGCGCCGCGATGTCGGTCGATCTTTCCAATCCCTGCGGCGCCTATGGCTATGCCGTCAAGCCGAAGATCTCGGCCACGCTCAATGCCGCCACGCGCGAATGCTACAAATACGGCGGCAAGGAATGCGTGATCCGCGCCTGGGCCTGCGACGCGAAGGGTTGATTCCTGTTGCCGTCATTCCGATGTTGCGTAGCGTCGAATCCGGAATGACAGTCGAGGAGTTGCATGCAGTTCGATACCAAGATCGCCGTCGTGATCCGCACCGATCTTCAGGCCTGGCAGAAGCTCAACGTCGCGGCCTTCCTTACCAGCGGCATTGCCGCGGCCTTTCCGGAATGCATCGGCGAGCCCTATGAGGACGCGTCGGGTACGAAATATCACGCGCTGATCGGTCAGCCGATCCTGATCTATGGCGCCGACGGTCCCGCATTGACGCGTGCGCTCGATCGGGCGCTGACGCGCAGCGTCAAGCCGGCGGTCTATACCGAGGACATGTTTAAGACCACGCACGATGCTGCCAACCGCGAAGCGGTGAGGGCGGTGGCGCGGACCGATCTCAACCTCGTCGGTCTCGCCGTGCGCGCCGAGCGCAAGGTGATCGACAAGATCGTCGATGGGCTGAGGTTTCATAGTTGAGGCGGGTGCTTGTTGTTTCACCTCTCCCGCTTGCGAGGGCTTTGCGTAAATCGCGAATCTGCGATTCTCTAAGAGACATCTGAAGAGGATCTGGGGATGGCATATCGGC